>WLIH01000015.1 GCA_009702305.1 Actinomycetota bacterium
ACCCGTTCGGGTGGTGCCGAGTAGCCCATCCTGACCACGCGGCGACAGCCACGGGACGGTGTCGCCACGGCCACAGCCGATCCACACTGGATCCACCGGTCGACGATCGAGATGAGGGCCAGGACTCCATGGGGGGCGTCCTGGACGGATGCTCATCCGCTCCCGATCGGCAGCCACCCCGTGCTCGACGAGCTCCCCCCAGCCGGCCACCGCCGGCCGAGGTCGTCAGCATCCACGGAAGGAGGGGTCGTGGTCACCCTTATCATCGTCGTCGCGATCGTCGCGACCACCTGGTACGTCGCCTGCGGGGCCTCCGTGCCGTCCACGGCGCGCAGCCGCCGGCACGACGACGAGCGCCGCCTGCGGCTGCTCGAGCGCGAGCCGGAGCGCGTGCACACCGGCGATCTGGAGCGCCTGATGCGCGCCCACGAGCTGCCCGAGGACGAGATCCGGATGGTCGCCGACAAGGCGCACCGTCAGGGCATCAAGCCGTTCACGATGTGGATGTGGGCCAAGCGCTTCGACGTGCACACCCTGACCGTCGTGATCGCGGCCGACCTCTCGCACGACGAGCTGCTCGGCCACCTCGGCAACGGCACCCTTCCCGACCTGGAGGAGCTGCGGGTCTTCGCGGCCCTCAACGGCCTGACCACCACCCACGTCGCCCGCGCCGGCCGCACCCCGCGCCGGGTCTCGCCCCGCGCCGTACCTCCCGCCGCCTTCGGCTCCTCGGTCAGTGCCCGGATCCGCACCGAGCCGGTCATCCACGAGCCTGGCACCTGGCCGCTCGCCGGCTGACCTACCAGCCGCGCTCGCGCCACTCGGCGACGTGGGGGCGCTCGACTCCGAGCGTCGAGTCGCCGCCGTGGCCGGGGTAGAACCACGTGTCGTCGGGCAGCGTGGCGAAGATCTTGGTGTCGACCTCCTCGACGAGCTGGGCGAACGCCGCGGCGTCGCCGAAGGTCGCGCCCACCCCGCCGGGGAACAGCGTGTCTCCGGTGAAGAGGTGGGGGTGCCCCTCGGGGTCGCGGTAGACCAGGGCCACCGAGCCAGGGGTGTGGCCGGCGATCGCGATGACCTCCAGCTCGCACGAGCCCACCGTCACGACGTCGCCGTCCTTGACGGCACGGGTGACGGGCACGCCGGTCTGAGCCGTGATCGCGTCGGCGTCCGGGATGCCGGCGATCACGTCGGCTCCCGTCGCCGCGACCACGTCGGCCAACGCCCGGTGGTGATCCCAGTGCTGGTGGGTCGTGACGACCGCCCTCAGGCCCGCCGACCCGATGAGCGGGAGCAGCGTCTCGGTCTCGGCCGCGGCATCGATGAGCACCTGCTCCCCGGTGGCGGCGCAGCGCAGCAGATAGCAGTTGTTCGACATCTTCTCGTCGACCGCGACCTTGGTGATACTCAGGCAGCCGAGGTCGCGGACGTCCGGCCCACCGCCGACTGTCACGTCTCCGGTGTAGGTCATGGTCACCATGCTCCGATCTGCGGCAGGACGCCGCTGTCCGTGGTCAGGTCGTGTCCCTCGCCGCGTCCGGTCAGCCACCAGCCGAGGCTGCTCGCGGTGCCGGTGACGACGGGGGTCTCGGCGCCGAACGTCCAGGTCCGTCCGAGGTCGGCGGCGTGGACGGCGAAGCCGTCGGAGGAGGCGTCGGAGGAGCCGCGCGCCCGGTCGACCATCCCGTCGATCAGGGCGGTCGCGAAGGCCGGGCTCCAGTCCGCGTGGGTGTACGCCGTGCCGAGGTCGGCGTGGTGGATCTCGACCTCGCGCCAGCGCATGCCGGCGACGGCGCCGAGTGCGAACGTCGGCCCGCCCGGCACCCGCTCGGCGCTCGCATCCCACTGCTCGGGAGGCACAGCCGCGATGGCGTCGTGGACGCGGGTCGTCCCGGCGAGCAGCCGGTCGCGGAGCTCGGCGTGGCCGGCGACCGCCAGCTCGTCGATGTCGCGGTCGCGAGCGTCCTGGGAGGCGTACATCGGCGCCGGGTCGCCGGCCACCGCCCCGTGCAGCGCCCGGGTCAGGGCCTCGGCGTTGAGCGCCAGGTGCGCGACGACGTACGCCCGCGACCAGCCGGGCAGCAGGCTCGGCGCCGCCCAGTCGTCGGTCGTCAGGGCGTCGACGGTGCGGGTGAGGTGGGCGCTGGACTCGTGGAGCAGCGGGAGGACGGCGTGCGGATCGCTCACCCGACCATCCTGTCGGGTGACCGGCTGCCGGGCCAGGGGACCGGGCGTCGACCGGACTGTCAGGGCCTCGTGAGATCGTGCTGGAGTCACCGTGGGTGGCGCGACGGCGCGGTCGCCCGGCTACGATGACGAACACGTGTTCGAAGGCTCCATCGGCCCACCCACGACCTCCAGGGGACGCATCCGTGATCGACCAGCTCATCATCCGTGGCGCGCGCGAGCACAACCTCAAGGACGTCTCGCTGGACCTGCCGCGCGACTCGCTCATCGTCTTCACGGGTCTCTCGGGCTCCGGCAAGTCGTCGCTCGCCTTCGACACGATCTTCGCCGAGGGCCAGCGACGCTATGTGGAGTCGCTCTCGGCCTACGCGCGCCAGTTCCTCGGTCAGATGGACAAGCCCGACGTCGACTTCATCGAGGGCCTGTCGCCGGCTGTCTCGATCGACCAGAAGTCCACCTCGAAGAACCCCCGCTCCACGGTCGGCACGATCACGGAGGTCTACGACTACCTTCGCCTGCTGTTCGCCCGCGCCGGCCGCCCGCACTGCCCCACGTGCGGATCGCCGATCGAGCGGCAGACGCCGCAGCAGATCGTCGACCGGGTCCTCGCCCTGGAGGAGGGCCGCCGCTTCCAGGTGCTCGCGCCGGTGATCCGCGGCCGCAAGGGGGAGTACCTCGAGCTCTTCCGCCAGCTGCAGACGCAAGGCTTCTCGCGCGCCCGCGTGGACGGCGAGATCCACACGCTCGATGCGCTCCTGGGCGACGGGCCTAAGCTCGACAAGCAGAAGAAGCACACGATCGAGGTCGTCGTCGACCGGCTCGCGGTCAAGGAGAGTGCCAAGCGCCGGCTCACCGACTCGGTCGAGACCGCGCTCGTCCTCGCGGGCGGTCTGGTGGTGCTCGACTTCGTCGACCTCGATGCGTCGGACCCGGCCCGCGAGCTGCGCTTCTCCGAGAAGATGGCCTGCCCCAACGACCACCCGATCGACACCGACGAGCTCGAGCCCCGCTCGTTCTCGTTCAACTCGCCCTTCGGCGCGTGCCCGGCCTGCAGCGGCCTCGGCACCCGGATGGAGGTCGACCCGGAGCTGGTCGTCCCCAATCCCCACGCCACCCTCGGCGAGGGCGCGATCCAGCCGTGGAGCCAGGCCCACGTCGCCGACTACTTCCTGCGCCTGATGGCCGCCCTCGGCGAGGAGCTCGGCTTCGACCTCAACACGCCGTGGCAGAAGCTTCCCGCGATCGGTCGGGAGTCCCTGCTCGAGGGTCACCGCACCAAGGTGCACGTCGTCACCCGCAACCGCTACGGCCGCGAGCGGGCCTACTACGCCGACTTCGAGGGCGTGCGTCCCTACGTCGAGCGCCGCCACCGCGAGGCCGAGTCCGACACCAGCCGCGAGCGCTTCGAGGGCTTCATGCGCGAGGTGCCGTGCCCGACCTGTCGCGGCAGCCGTCTCAAGCCCGTGTCGCTGGCCGTGACCCTCGGTGGACGCAACATCGCGGAGATCTGCCGGCTCCCGATCAACGAGGCCGCCGACTTCCTCGACGGCCTCGAGCTGACGGCCCGCGAGCGCCAGATCGGCGAGCGCGTGCTCAAGGAGATCCAGGAGCGACTCCGCTTCCTGCTCGACGTGGGTCTCGACTACCTCTCGCTCGACCGGCCGACGGGCTCGCTCTCGGGCGGCGAGGCGCAGCGGATCAGGCTCGCGACCCAGATCGGCGCCGGCCTGGTCGGCGTCCTCTACGTCCTCGACGAGCCGTCCATCGGCCTGCACCAGCGTGACAATCAGCGCCTCATCGAGACCCTCGTGCGTCTCAAGGACCTCGGCAACACGCTCATCGTCGTGGAGCACGACGAGGACACCATCAAGGTCGCCGACTGGGTCGTCGACATCGGCCCGGGTGCCGGCGAGCACGGCGGCCAGGTCGTGCACAGCGGCACCGTCGCCGACCTCTACACCCATCCGGACTCCATCACCGGGCAGTACCTCTCCGGGCGGCGCGAGATCCCGGTCCCCGCCGTACGCCGTCCGCGCACGACCGGGCGCGAGCTCAAGGTCCTCGGTGCGCGAGAGCACAACCTGCGCGAGGTCGACGTCGCCTTCCCCCTCGGTCTCTTCGTCGCCGTGACGGGCGTGTCCGGCTCGGGCAAGTCGACCCTGGTCAACGACATCCTCTACACGTCGTTGGCCAAGCAGATCTACAACGCCCGTGCGGTCCCCGGACGGCACCGGGCGATCACGGGTCTCGAGCACGTCGACAAGGTCATCCACGTCGACCAGTCGCCGATCGGCCGCACCCCGCGCTCCAACCCGGCGACCTACACGGGCGTCTTCGATCATGTGCGCAAGCTCTTCGCCTCGACCGCCGAGGCCAAGATGCGCGGCTATCTCCAGGGGCGCTTCTCGTTCAACGTCAAGGGCGGCCGCTGTGAAGCCTGTGCCGGCGACGGCACGATCAAGATCGAGATGAACTTCCTGCCCGACGTCTACGTCCCGTGCGAGGTCTGCCACGGCGCGCGCTACAACCGCGAGACGCTCGAGGTGCACTACAAGGGCAAGACGATCGCCGAAGTGCTCGATATGCCGATCGAGGAGGCGCTGGACTTCTTCGCCGCCGTGCCGGCGATCGCCCGGCACATGCAGACCCTGGTCGAGGTCGGCCTGGGCTACGTGCGCCTGGGCCAGCCGGCCACCACCCTGTCGGGCGGCGAGGCCCAGCGGGTCAAGCTCTCCTCGGAGCTCCAGAAGCGCTCGACCGGGCGCACCGTCTACGTGCTCGACGAGCCGACGACCGGCCTGCACTTCGAGGACATCCGCAAGCTGCTGCTCGTCTTGGGGCGTCTCGTCGACCAGGGCAACACGGTGCTGGTCATCGAGCACAACCTCGACGTCATCAAGACCGCCGACTGGCTCGTCGACATGGGACCCGACGGCGGCTCGCGCGGGGGACTGGTCGTCGCCGAAGGCACACCGGAGCAGGTCGCCGCTCACCCGGAGAGCCACACCGGGCGCTTCCTGGCCCCGCTGCTCGAAGGCCGCGAGGCGAAGCAGCCGCGCGGCAAGCTCGCCGCCGACACCGCACCCGGGCCGGCCCGCGCGACCCGTCGCCAGGCCGCCAGCCAGTCGGCCGCCAATCGGGCCGCCGCGACGGCACCGGCTGCCGAGGCCACCACCAAGAAGGCCGCCGCGAAGAAGGCGAGCACGAAGAGGGCCACCACGAAGGCGACCCCGACGAAGGCCACCGCGAAGGCCAGCACGAAGAAGACCGCCACCAAGGCGGCGGCCACCAAGAAGCGCGCAGCGTCCTGACAGCCGACTCGCAGGTGACGCTCAGGTCTGATCAGTAGTCTCATCTTCAACCACGATCGGCCTCCGAAGGGACGACCATGACCAACGAGACCACCAGCACCGACGGCCTGACCCGTCGAGGTGCCCTCACCGGGATCGCCGGGGTCGGCGTGGCCCTGCCGGTCCTCGCCGCCTGCGGCAGCGACGCGAGCACGGCGAGCGACCCGGCTCCGGCGGCCTCCACCACGGCGGGCGGCGCCTCGACGAGCGGGGCACCCGAGGCCGCGACGCCTCTCACCACCACCGCCGACGTGCCGGTCGGCAGCGGCACCATCTTCGCCGACGAGGGTGTCGTCGTGACCCAGCCCTCCGAGGGCGAGTTCAAGGCGTTCTCGACGACCTGCACGCACACGGGCTGCCCGGTCACCGAGGTGCGCGACGCCGAGATCGTGTGCCCCTGCCACGGGTCGCACTTCTCGATCACGGACGGTTCGCCGATCTCGGGTCCGGCTCCGGCCCCGCTCGCGACCCGCGAGATCACCGTGTCAGGTCAGGACATCAGCCTGGCGTAGCGCGGCCTGCTCGAGGGTGAGCCGGCGCCAGTCCTCGTCACGCCGACAGGTCCGCCGGTCGAGGCGACGGTCGATCAGCGAGCGGGCGTCGTCCCACCGACCAGCGCGCAGCAGAGCGGCGATCCGGGTCTCCTCGACGACCTCGCGCTGCGCGTCCGAGCCGCCGAGGCGACCGCAGGCGCGGCTGAGCGCTGCGAGCGCATCGGCCCCCGCGCTGTGCTCGTCGTGGGCGAGCAGGCTCATCGCGGAGGCGAGCGGCGCGACCACCTCCCGCTGCACGTCGTCGCGGCTGCGGCTCGCGTGCGCCCGCAGCGCTTCGAGGCCGTCGACGTCACCGACCGAGAGCAGGGCGACGGCGGCGTGCATCGCCAGGAACGGCGTCGACGGGCGCTCGAGGACGTCGCGTCCCGTCACGCCGATCACGTCTTCCATGCCGGGCACGTCCGCGGCTCCCGGCGTCAGCGCCCACCGCCACAGCAGCGAGCCGGTGTCGACGAGGGCCCGGCAGCCGATCGAGTCCTGCGGCCGCAGCTGGGTCTCGTAGCGGCGGCGTACGCCGTCGAGGTCGCCCATCGACAGCTCGTGCAGGGCGGCGTGCCACGAGAAGTGGCTGAGCGAGTCGATCGATGCGCCGTCTCCCGCGACCCACGCATCCATCCAGCGCAGTCCAGCCTGGTGGTCGCCGGTCTCGTAGTGCGCGTGCGCACGGGCGTGGGCCGAGTGACCCGCCCCCGGCTCCTCGGCCAGCGAGCGGCACGACAGCTCCATCGCCTCGTCGAAGCGGCCCTGCTCCTGGCGGACGAAGGCCAGCAGCCCGGTGAACCACCAGTCGTCGCCGTACGCCGGACCTGCCGACTCGACCAGCGACCACGCCTCGTCCGGCACCGAGGTGACCCCGGCGAAGGCGATCGTCGGCACCGCCGTCGAGAGCAGCATCGCGTCCAGGGGGAAGTCGCCGAGGTGTCGCAGGAGCGGCTGGGAGTCGCCTCGCAGGTGGGCCAGCACGGCGCCGATGTGGCTGCGCTCGCGCTCGGTGGCGGTGGGGGCGTGCCGCTCGGCGTCGCGCATCCGGCCAGCGATGTCGACGCGGGCACAGCTCTCGTGGCCGAGCAGCGCCAGCGCGGCGTGACCGAGAGCGAAGGCGGGATCGAGCGCGATCGCGGTCGCGAAGCCCTCGACGGCGCCGCTGCGCAGCCGGAGCAGGTCGTCGAGAGCGGCGTCGTAGGCGCGGGCGGCAGCGGGCGCGGCCGTGATGCGCAGGCCGTAGCGATCTCTCGAGGTCACGCAATCCATAGTAAGTCACTGCAGTCACTCGCTCGGGGACCTGCCGGCTGGTCCGACTGTCGGCGCCGGACCGTAGGGTTGAGGGGTGGGAGAGCAGACGAGGCGGCGCACTGGTCGGGGACCGCTGTCCTACCGTCCCGAGCCCGGCTCGATCCCCACCCAGCCGGGCGTCTACCGCTTCCGCGACGCGGGCGGGCGCGTGATCTACGTCGGCAAGGCCAAGAGCCTGCGCCCACGCCTGTCGTCGTACTTCCAGGACATCGCCCAGCTGCACCCCCGCACCGCATCGATGGTGACGACGGCGGCGAGCGTGGAGTGGACGGTGGTCAACACCGAGGTCGAGGCCCTGCAGTTGGAGTACTCCTGGATCAAGGAGTTCGATCCCCGCTTCAACGTGAAGTACCGCGACGACAAGTCGTATCCCTGGCTCGCGGTCACCGTCGGCGAGGAGTTCCCCCGGGTGATGGTCGGGCGCGGCGCCAAGCGCAAGGGCACCCGCTACTTCGGGCCCTACGGTCATGCCTGGGCGATCCGCGAGACCGTCGACATCCTGCTGCGCGTCTTCCCGATGCGCTCGTGCAGCAACGGCGTGTTCAAGCGCTCGGCGCAGATCGGCCGGCCCTGCCTGCTCGGCTACATCGAGAAGTGCGCGGCCCCGTGCGTCGGCAACGTCAGCGCCGAGGAGCACCGCCGCATCGTCGAGGACTTCTGCGACTTCATGGGCGGCCAGACCCGTCCCTTCGTCCGGCGCATCGAGAAGCAGATGTACGCCGCCTCCGAGGAGCTGGAGTTCGAGCGGGCCGCCCGCCTGCGAGACGATCTCGGCGCCCTCGAGCGGGCGCTCGAGAAGCAGGCGGTCGTGCTCGGCGACGGAGCCGACGCCGACGTGATCGCCCTCGCCGAGGATCCCCTCGAGGTGGCCGTGCAGATCTTCTACGTCCGCGGCGGCCGGATCCGAGGCCAGCGCGGCTGGGTCGCCGACCGGATGGACGACGGGGGCACGCCCGAGCTGGTCGAGGACTTCCTACTCCAGCTCTACGCCGGCGAGCCCGAGGCGATCCCGCGCGAGATCCTGGTGCCCTCGCTGCCGCCCGACGTGGCGACGTTCGAGCAGCTGCTCGGCGACCTGCGCGGCGCCAAGGTGCAGATCAGGGTGCCGCAGCGCGGCGACAAGAAGACCCTCCAGGAGACCGTCGCCAGCAACGCCGCCCAGGCCCTCGTGCTGCACAAGACGAAGCGGGCCAGCGACCTGACCACCCGCAACCGTGCGCTCGAGGAGATCCAGGAGGCGCTCGAGCTCGACGACGTCCCACTGCGGATCGAGTGCTACGACATCTCCAACCTACAAGGCACCGAGGTCGTCGCGTCGATGGTGGTCTTCGAGGACGGTCTGGCCCGCAAGGGCGAGTACCGCCGGTTCGTGATCAAGGGCGTCGACGGCCAGAACGACGTCGCCTCGATGCACGAGGTGATCACCCGGCGCTTCCGCCGCCTGCTCGACGAGCAGGCCAAGTCCCAGCAGGTCGAGGGCGAGTCCGGACCGATGCTGGTCGACCCCGAGACCGGGCGCCCGCGCAAGTTCGCCTACGCGCCCGGGCTCGTGGTCGTCGACGGCGGACCGCCGCAGGTGGCCGCTGCCCAGCGGGCGCTGGACGAGCTCGGCATCGACGACATCCCGGTCTGCGGCCTGGCCAAGCGCCTCGAGGAGGTCTGGCTGCCGCGCCAGGAGGATCCCGTCATCCTGGCCCGCTCGTCGGAGGGGCTCTACCTGCTCCAGCGGGTGCGCGACGAGGCGCACCGGTTCGCGATCACCCACCACCGCTCGCGCCGCTCCAAGACGATGGTCGAGAGCGCGCTGGACGACGTGCCCGGTCTCGGCGAGGTGCGCCGCAAGACGCTGCTCGTGCACTTCGGGTCGCTGAAGAAGCTGCGCGAGGCCAGCATCGAGGAGCTCACCCAGGTGCCCGGCATCGGACCGGGCACGGCCGCGGCGATCAAGGACGCGGTGGCCCGGGCGAGCCCGAGCGGCAAGACTGTCTCTGTGAACACGGCGACCGGCGAGATCGAGGAGTCATGACCGAGACGAGTGGGCCGCTGGTCGTCGTCACCGGGATGACGGGCGCCGGGCGCAGCACCGCGGCCAAGGAGCTCGAGGACCTCGGCTACTACGTCGTCGACAACCTCCCGCCGAGCCTGCTGCGCGACGTCGTGCGCCTGGTCGACGAGAGCCGGGGCACGAGCCAGCCGATCGCGGTCGTCGTCGACGTGCGCTCCGGCTCCTTCTTCCAGTCGCTGCGCGCCAACCTGGCTGCGGGCGCCACCGGGCGCGACGCGACGCTGGTCTTCCTCGAGGCCACCGACGAGGTGCTGGTCCGTCGCCAGGAGGCCGCCCGCCGCCCGCACCCGCTCCAGGGCAGCGGGCGGCTCCTCGACGGTCTCGAGCGGGAGCGCAGCGTGCTCGCCGACCTCCGCGGCGATGCCGATCTCGTCATCGACACGACGTCGCTCAACGTGCACCAGCTGACCGAGCGGATCGCCGAGGCCTTCGGCTCGGCCGACACGACCAGCCTGCGCATCCGGGTGCTCAGCTTCGGCTTCAAGTACGGCATCCCGGTCGACGCCGACTTCGTCGCCGACATGCGCTTCCTGCCCAATCCGTTCTGGATCCCCGAGCTGCGCGACGGCACCGGTCGCGATGAGGAGGTCGCCGACTACGTGAAGTCCCGCGACGGAGCCGCCGAGTTCCTCGACGGCTACGTGCCGGTGCTCGCCGGCGTCGCCGAGGGCTACCTCCGCGAGGGCAAGCGCTTCATGCGGGTGGCGATCGGGTGCACCGGCGGCAAGCACCGCAGCGTCGCGATGACCGAGGAGATCGTGCGGCGCCTCGTCGACCAGGGCTTCCAGGCCACCGCCACCCACCGCGACCTGGGTCGGGAGTGAGCGCGCCCCACGACCCCCGCGCCGACCGTGCGCAGTCCGTCGTGGCCCTCGGGGGAGGGCACGGCCTGTCCGCCTCCTTGCAGGCGCTGCGCCGGCTGGTCGACGACCTGGTCGTCGACGAGCTGACCGCGGTGGTGACGGTCGCCGACAACGGGGGATCCTCCGGTCGCCTGCGGGGCGAGTTCGGCGTCCTGCCCCCCGGTGACCTGCGGATGGCGCTGGCCGCCCTCTGCGGTGCCGACGAGTGGGGTGCGACCTGGTCGCAGGTCCTGCAGCACCGCTTCGCCGGTCAGGGCGAGATGAACGGTCACGTCGTGGGCAACCTCCTGATCGTCGCGTTGTGGGAGCAGCTCGGCGATCACGTGCAGGCCCTCGACCTCGTCGGCAGGCTGCTGGGCGCGAGCGGGCGGGTCCTGCCGATGGCGCTGACTCCGCTCGACATCACCGCCGAGGTCCGGGGCCTGGACCCCGCCGACCCCGACTCGCTGGTGGCGGTCCGCGGCCAGGTCGAGGTGGCGACCACCGACGGCGTGATCTCCTCGATCGCCCTCGTGCCCGACGACCCGCAGCCGTGTCCGGAGGCGGTGGCGGCCGTGCTCGCGGCCGACTGGGTCGTGCTCGGGCCGGGCTCGTGGTTCACCTCCGTCATCCCGCACCTCCTGGTCCCCGATCTGCGCCGCGCGCTGGTGACGACCTCAGCCAAGGTCGTGGTGGTGCTCAATCTCGACGAGCAGCCGGGGGAGACCCACGGCTTCGGTCCGCAGGACCACCTGGCGGTGCTGGCCGAGCACGCCCCCGACCTGCGGGTGCACTCCGTGCTCGCCGATCGTCGCCGGGTCGGCGAGGAGACCGCCGAGCTGGCCGACCTGGCGGCGGCGTACGGCGCCCACCTGGTGCTCGACGACATCGCCCGTGACGACGGCAGCCCGCGCCACGACCTCGCTCTGTTGGCGGCGGCCTACGAGCGGATCTTCACCGGCAGCTGACGTCGATACCGTCCGGATCGGCGTGGCGGTGCGACCCGACCGGGGGTCGCCGGTGATTGACGCGCATGGAAGGATCGCCCCATGGCGATGACGGCACAGGTGAAGGCCGAGCTGGCCAACACCCAGATCACCAAGACCTGCTGTCGCAAGGCCGAGGTCGCGTCCATGCTCCGCTTCGCAGGCGGTCTCCACATCGTGAGCGGTCGCATCGTGGTCGAGGCGGAGCTCGACACCGGTGCAGCGGCGCGACGGCTGCGCAAGGACATCGCCGAGGTCTACGGCCACCAGTCCGACGTGGTGATGGTGCAGGGCAACGGCATCCGCAAGGGCAGCCGCTACATCGTCCGCGTCGTCAAGGACGGCGAGGCCCTCGCCCGCCAGACCGGCCTGCTCGACCAGCGGGGACGGCCCGTCCGCGGTCTGCCTCCGGCGGTCGTCTCCGGCGGCGCCTGCGACGCGGTCGCGGCCTGGCGGGGCGCGTTCCTGGCCCACGGTTCGCTGACCGAGCCCGGGCGGTCGTCGTCGCTCGAGGTCACCTGTCCGGGCTCCGAGGCCGCCCTCGCGCTGGTCGGTGTCGCCCGACGCCTCGGCATCCAGGCGAAGGCCCGCGAGGTCCGTGGCGTCGACCGTGTCGTGATCCGCGACGGCGACGCGATCGGCCAGCTGCTCACCCGCCTGGGAGCCCACGAGTCGCTGATGGCGTGGGAGGAGCGCCGGATGCGGCGCGAGGTGCGTGCCACCGCCAACCGGCTGGCCAACTTCGACGACGCCAACCTGCGTCGGTCCGCGCGCGCCGCCGTCGCCGCCGGCGCCCGGGTCGACCGCGCCATGGAGATCCTCGGCGACGAGGTGCCCGACCACCTCAAGATGGCCGGCGAGCTGCGTCTCGAGCACAAGCAGGCCAGCCTCGAGGAGCTCGGCCAGCTGCACGAGCCGGTGCTGACCAAGGACGCGATCGCCGGGCGGATCCGCCGACTCCTGGCGATGGCCGACAAGCGCGCCGAGGAGCTCGGCATCCCGGACACGGAGGCATCGCTCACTCCCGACATGCTCGTCGACGAGGACTGAGTGGCTCGTCCGGGGCGCCCGGACGAGGTGTGTCGTTGGTTACCGGGCCGTACGCCGGGATGGCGGATGGATCGGACGGCCGCTCGGGATAGGGTCGGCGTCGGCGCGGCCCCGACCGGCGGCCGCCCACGCAGGCTCATCGTCCACCCAGAGCAGGAGCACCAGCAGTGACCGTTCGTGTAGGGATCAACGGCTTCGGCCGGATCGGCCGCAACTTCTTCCGCGCAGCGCGTGCCTCGGGCGCCGACATCGAGATCGTCGGCGTCAACGACCTGACCGACACCGCCGTGCTCGCGCACCTGCTCAAGTACGACTCGATCCTGGGCCGACTCGACGCCGACGTGCGTGCCGAGGGTGGCTCGATCTTCGTGGGCGACCAGGAGATCAAGGTCTCGGCCGAGCGCGAGCCGGGCAACCTCGGCTGGGGCGACCTCGGCGTCGACGTCGTCGTCGAGTCGACGGGCTTCTTCACCGATGCGACCAAGGCGAAGGCCCACGTCGACGCCGGCGCGAAGAAGGTCATCATCTCGGCGCCGGCCTCCAACGAGGACATCACCGTCGTGATGGGCGTCAACCACACGTCGTACGACCCGAGCGCCCACACGGTGATCTCGAACGCGTCGTGCACGACCAACTGCCTCGCACCCATCGCCAAGGTGCTGAACGAGCAGTTCGGCCTCATCAAGGGCCAGATGACGACGGTGCACTCCTACACCAACGACCAGCAGTTGCTCGACCTGCCCCACAAGG
>WLIH01000150.1 GCA_009702305.1 Actinomycetota bacterium
CGCCTCGCATCCGGCGAACGGCCCTCCCGTCGATCGACGGGATGGCCGTTTACCTGCGTGAACACAACGGAGCAGGCGCTGGCGTGCGGCGCGGTGTTCGTGTACGCCTTCGCGGTCTCGGGCATGATCGGACTGGTGGTCGACAAGGCCATGGCCTTCCGGATCGACGAGGAGCACGAGGTCAGCGGGATCGACCTCGTGCTGCACGCCGAGTCGGCGCACGACCTGCACGCCACGGCCGGTGCCCGACCGGCCGGTCAATCGATGCCGGGCCCGGCGGGCCCGAGCACCCCACGCGAGATGGAGTAGTCGATGAAGCTGGTCACCGCGGTCATCAAGCCGCACAAGTGGGAAGACGTCCGAGCCGCCCTCGAGACCGTCGGCGTGACGGGCATGACCGTCAGCGAGGTCAGCGGCTACGGCCGCCAGAAGGGCCACACCGAGGTCTACCGGGGCGCGGAGTACGACATCGCCCTGGTGCCCAAGATCCGCCTCGAGATCGTGGTCAACGACGCCGATGCCGAGACCGTCGTGTCGACGATCGTGACCAGCGCCTCGTCGGGTCGCATCGGCGACGGCAAGGTGTGGGTGTCCCCGGTCGAGTCGGTGGTGCGCGTGCGCACCGGCGACAAGGACGACGCGGCCCTCTGATCGAACCGCTCGCACCCTGCCCCGTGACACCCCACACCGCTACGTGAGCGCCCCCGAGCGCGCCCGGCGCACCGACGAGGCGGACGCCCTGTGCGTCAAGGCGTACGACGCTGCCGGTGGCGGCGACACCGGCCTGGCCCTCGTCGCCGTCGGCGGCTTCGGGCGCGGCGAGCTGGCGCCGTACTCCGACCTCGACGTGGTGCTCGTCAGCGACGAGGGCGTCGATCCCGGCGAGGTGGCCCAGTCGATCTGGTATCCCCTCTGGGACTCCGGCACCACCATCGACCACGCGGTGCGGACCTTCGACGAGATGGTGACTGCCGCCAGCGGCGACCTGCGGGTGGCGCTCGGCCTGCTCGACATCCGCCACCTCGCGGGCGACCCCAGCCTGACGCTGCGGCTGCGCACCACGATGCTCGCCCACTGGCGTCGCCACGCGCGCGATCGGCTGCCCGCGCTGCAGGACAACGTCCGCGGCCGGCACCGCCTGGTCGGCGAGCTCGCCCACCTGTCGGTGCCGGACCTCAAGGAGGCCGAGGGCGGCCTGCGCGACTCCATCGTGCTCAAGGCGCTCGTGGCGACCTGGCTGGTCGACGTACCGCACGTCGAGCTGGAGCGCAGCCGCCACGAGCTGCTCGACGTGCGCGACCTCGTGCAGACGATCGCCGGGCGCTCGAGCGACCGGGTCACCCCCGAGATGTGGACCGACCTGGCGGCCGGCCTCGGTCTGGCCGACGCCCGCAGCGCGCAGGTGCACGTGCGCGAGCTCGGCCGACGCATCACCCACCTCTCGCGTCTGACCTGGCGGCGCGTCGACGACGTGCTGGCCCGGCCCACCTCGGTGCGCACGGTGCGCCGTCCCGCCCTGACTCCGGTGGCCGCCGGTGTCGCGCTGGCCGGCGGGGAGATCGTGCTGGACGCCAAGGCGCGGCCCTCCGAGGACCCCGTCCTGCTGCTGCGCGCGGCAGCGGCCGCGGCCCAGCTCGACGTCGTGCTCGCGCCCCCCACGGCCGCGCGGCTGGCGCGCGAGAGCCCGCCGCTGCCGGACCCGTGGCCGGCCGAGGCCCGCCAGGAGCTGGTCAAGCTGCTCGCCTCGGGGCGCGGTCTGCTGCCGGTCTGGGAGACGCTCGAGGAGACGGGCGCGTTGGCGATGATCCTGCCCGAGTGGGAGCGGATCCGGCTGCTGCCCCACGCGTCGGCCATCCACCGTTTCACCGTCGACCGCCACGTCGTCGAGACCTGCGTCGAGGCGGCGTCCCTGATCCGCACCGTCGCCCGGCCCGACGTGCTGATGGTCGCCGCGCTGCTGCACGACATCGGCAAGGGCGGGTTGACCGAGCACAGCGTCGCCGGCGAGCCGATCGCTCGCGAGATCGCCCGCCGGATGGGCTTCGAGGAGGAGTCGGTCGAGCTCATCGCGACGCTCGTGCGCTGGCACCTGCTGCTCTCCGAGACCGCCACCACCCGCGACCCCGACGACCCCTCGACCATCGAGCGGGTGGCGTCGCGCATCACCTCCGTCGAGGCGCTCGCGCTGCTGACGGCGCTCACGGAGGCCGACGCCAAGGCCGCCTCCGCGCCGGCGTGGTCGTCGTGGCGGGCGGGCTTGATCACCGGCCTGTCTCGGCGGATCAAGGCGGCGCTCGACGCCGGCACCACCATGCCCGTGGTCGACCCCTCCGAGGTCGAGATCCCGCGCTCGGTGCGCAAGGGTGGCATCTCGGTCAGCGTCGAGCCGGTGGCCGACGGGTCCCGGGTCACCCTGATCGCGCCGGACCGGGTCGGTCTGCTCGCCGACTTCGCGGCGATGTTCGCCCTGCGCCGCATCCAGATCCGAGCAGCGCGGGTCTGGGCCCAGGAGGGATTCGGCGTCTCGGTGTGGGAGGTCGCCGAGGAGGATCTCGACGCGGGCTACCTCCACGACAAGTACGACGCCATCGTGGCCGGTCGTCTCGACCCGGCCGAGCGGCTGCGACCCCCCTCGGCCACGACCCTCGCCCCGTCGGTCCAGGTCCGCGCGGACGCCTCGGCGCTGTCCACCGTGCTCGAGGTGCGTGCGGCGGACCGTCCCGGTGTCGTCTACCTGGTCTGCGCCGCGCTCGCCCGGCTCGACGTCGCCGTCCGCTCCGCCCACGTCGACACCCTCGGCCCTCAGGCCGTCGACGTCTTCTACCTCCAGGAGGCGGGTGCGGGCGCGCTGCCCGACCAGCGTGCCGCCGAGGCCGCCCACGCCGTACGAGCGGCCCTGGCGGGGGAGGAGCCCGGCGCGACGGCCGGTTAGGCTGGCACCTCACCACTACTCGATCTGTTGAGGGACTCTGTTGTTCGCCACCCTGTCCGACCGGCTCGCCGACACCTTCAAGAACCTCCGCGGCAAGGGCCGGCTCTCCGAGGCCGACATCGACGCCACCGCGCGCGAGATCCGCATCGCGCTGCTCGAGGCCGACGTCGCGCTCCCGGTGGTGCGCGAGTTCGTCGCCGCGATCAAGGAGCGGGCGGCCGGCGAAGAGGTCAGTGGAGCGCTCAACCCCGCCCAGCAGATCATCAAGATCGTCAACGAGGAGCTCGTCGCGATCCTCGGCGGGGAGACCCGCCGGCTGCGCTATGCCAAGACCGGTCCGACGGTCATCATGCTCGCCGGGCTCCAGGGCGCGGGCAAGACGACGCTCGCCGCCAAGCTCGCGCTGTGGCTCAAGGAGCAGAGCAAGACCCCGCTGCTCGTCGCGTGCGACCTCCAGCGCCCCAACGCCGTCCAGCAGCTCCAGGTCAACGGCGAGCGCGTCGGCGTGCCCGTCTTCGCGCCCGAGGCCGGCAACGGCGTCGGCGACCCGGTCGCGGTCGCCCGCGCCTCGGTCGAGGAGGCCAAGCGCAAGCTCTACGACGTCGTCATCGTCGACACCGCCGGTCGTCTGGGTGTCGACGCCGAGCTGATGCAGCAGGCCGCCGACATCCGCGACGCCATCTCGCCCGACGAGGTGCTCTTCGTCGTCGACGCGATGATCGGCCAGGACGCCGTCACCACCGCTCAGGCCTTCCTCGACGGCGTCGGCTACGACGGCGTCGTGCTGACCAAACTCGACGGCGACGCCCGCGGTGGTGCCGCGCTGTCGATCGCCTCCGTCACGGGCAAGCCGGTCATGTTCGCCTCCAACGGCGAGAAGCTCACCGACTTCGACCTGTTCCACCCCGACCGCATGGCGTCGCGCATCCTCGACATGGGCGACATGATGACCCTGATCGAGCAGGCCGAGAAGACCTTCGACGCCGAGCAGGCGATGAAGGCCGCGGAGAAGCTCTCGGGCCGCGGGGGCGAGTTCACCCTCGACGACTTCCTCCAGCAGATGCAGCAGGTCCGCAAGCTCGGCTCGATGTCCAAGATCATGGGGATGCTGCCCGGGATGGGGCAGTTCCGCGAGCAGCTCGAGAACTTCGACGAGCGCGAGATCGACCGGATCGAGGCGATCATCCGCTCGATGACGCCGGCCGAGCGCGACAACCCGAAGCTCATCGACGGCTCGCGCCGCGCTCGCATCGCCAAGGGCTCCGGACGTGCGGTCTCCGACGTCAACCAGCTCGTCGACCGCTTCTTCGAGGCGCGCAAGATGATGATGCAGATGGCCCGCGGCGGCGGGATGCCCGGCATGCCGGGCATGCCGGGTCTCGGCGGACCCCCGCGCGGCAAGGCCAAGCCGGCTCCCAAGAAGGGCAAGGGCGCCAAGCGGTCCGGCAACCCCGCCAAGGCTGCGCAGGAGGCTGCGGCGGCGAAGGAGAAAGCCGCCTCGGTCAACCCGTTCGGCAACCCCGGCGGCGAGGAGATGGACTACGAGAAGGCGGCCGCCGCGCTCGACCTGCCGGGAGACTTCTCCAAGTTCTTGAAGTGACGGTCGGCGCGTGACCTCGACGATCGTCGTCGACGGCGCCAACGTCGTCGGGAGCCGCCCCGACGGGTGGTGGAAGGACCGGGCCGCTGCCGCCCGTCGGCTGCACGAGGCGCTGCTGGTCGGCGACACGTCGCACGACGTCGTGGTGCTGGTGCTCGAGGGTGCCGCCAAGGGCGGCGTGCGGGCAGGTCGCGACGCGCATGTCCGCACGGTGCACGCCGCGCGCGACGGCGACTCGGCGATCCTGGCCGAGGCGAAGGCCGCGACCGCGCGTGGCGACCGGGTGGCTGTCGTGACCGCCGACCGGATGCTGCAGGCGCAGGTGCAGGGCGTCGGTGCCGTGGCGCTCGGGCCGTCGTGGCTGTGGGACCGGCTAGCGTCCGACGCATGAGCGCGCTCAAGTTCACCGGCCCGGTGCTGCCCGACGGTGAGGTCCGCGACCTGTACGTCGTCGGCGGGCGGATCACCTACGAGCGGCCGCAGGGCGCCGAGCTGGCCGGCTCGGGCTGGCTGCTGCCGGGGCTGGTCGACGCGCACAACCACCTCGGTCTGGCCGACGGTGGTGCCGTGTCGGACGACGAGGTCGTCCAGCAGGCGCTCGCGGATCGCGACACCGGAGTGCTGCTGCTGCGCGACTGCGGGTCACCGGCGGACACCGCCTGGGTGCACGAGCGCGAGGATCTGCCGCGGCTCATCCGGGCCGGTCGCCACATCGCCCGGACCCGGCGCTATCTGCGCGACTACGGCCACGAGGTCGAGCCCGAGGAGCTGTCGGCGACCGTGGCGCTAGAGGCTGAGCGTGGCGACGGGTGGGTCAAGCTGGTGGGGGACTGGATCTCTCGCGATGCGGGCGACCTGGCGCCGTCGTTCCCCGCGGCGTCGTTCGCCGACGCGATCGCGGTGGCGCACGCGCATGGTGCCCGCGTGACGGCGCACTGCTTCGGCCACGAGGTGCTTCAGGGCCTGCTCGATGCCGGCATCGACTGCATCGAGCACGGCACCGGTCTCGACGTCGACCAGGTCGCACAGATGGCGGCCGCCGGGGTCGCCCTGGTGCCGACCGTGCTGCAGACGGACAAGTTCCCCGGCTTCGCCGACGCCGGGCGCGACAAGTTCCCGGTCTACGCCGACCGGATGGAGCGCCTGCACCGACGTCGACGCGAGACGCTGATGTCGGCGTACGACGCCGGGGTCGACCTCTTCGTCGGCAGCGACGGCGGCGGCAGTGCCCGTCACGGCTGCCTCACCGAGGAGATCCTCGCCATGGCGGCGATGGGTCTGCCGGCCGAGCACGTGCTCGGGGCGGCGTCGTGGCGTGCCCGGGCATGGCTCGGCTGGGACGCCGACCTGGCCGAGGGGGCGGCGGCCGACTTCGTGGTGCTCGACCGTGACCCCCGCGCCGACCTCAGCGTGCTCGCGAGGCCGTCGGTCGTCGTCCTGCGCGGTCGCATCGTGTGACCGCGAGCCGGGCCGACACGACGACCCGGCTCGACTCAGGCGATGGAGATGAGCGGGCTGCAGAGGTAGTCGCCGGGCGAGATCTGCTTCCAGCGACCGGCTTCCAGCTGGACCACCCGGATGCATTTGCCGGTGACCTTGGTGCCGACCTCCTGGGGGGAGTGGATCTGGTTGCCGGTCCAGCCCCGGACCTTGCGCAGCGCTTCGATCATGGTCTCGCGGGTCAGTCGCCCGCCCAGGGCGACGGCCTGCTCGACGAAGAGCCGGGTCGCCGACCACGCGTAGACGCCATAGATCGAGGGCGATGCGCCGGGCCGCACCTGCTGGAGCCACTGCTGGTAGAGCTGCATCTCCTTGTTGGAGGTGTCGTCGAAGCGGGCCGTCGAGACGTAGACGACGGTGCCGTTGCCGACGTCGCCTGCCTCGTCGACGTAGCGCTGGTCGTAGATGGTCTGGTCCTGGATGAACGCCGTCGGCGTGTAGTCCTGCTGCGCCATCGCTTGCTGCAGACGCACGGTGAATTGGTAGGGGCCGATGTAGTGCACGACCTTGATGCCGCGGTCCTTGAGCTGCTGGACGTACGGCGCGTAGTTGAACTCCGCGACGTCGATCGCCTGGACGTAGTCCATGCCGACCCCGGCCTTCGTCCACGACTTCACCAGACTCATGGCGGCGTCGCCGACGTCGGCGACGTTCACGTAGAGCAGCGCGGTGTGCTGGGCATCGTCGCCGTAGGCGTCGATCACGTAGCGCGCCATCGAGCCG
>WLIH01000151.1 GCA_009702305.1 Actinomycetota bacterium
GAGGCGACCGACGCCCAGCTGAGCGCGACGGTGGCCCACCTGCGCACGATGGAGATCGTCCGTGACGTCACCTCGGTGATGCGCGTCGAAGGAGAGAACGAATGAGTCACCCCACCACCCACCAGTGGCGCGGCGTTATCGACGAGTATCGCGACCTCCTCGAGATCCCGGAGGGCACCGTCGCCGTCACGCTCCGTGAGGGCGGCACGCCGTTGGTGCACTCGGAGTGGCTCTCGGGGCTGACGGGCGCGCAGGTCCACCTCAAGGTCGAGGGCAACAACCCCACCGGCTCCTTCAAGGACCGTGGCATGACCGCCGCCATCTCGGTCGCGAAGCACGAGGGCGCCGAGGCGGTGGTCTGCGCCTCGACCGGCAACACCTCGGCCTCGATGGCGGCCTACGCCGCGAAGGCCGGCCTGAAGCCGCTCGTCCTGGTGCCGGAGGGCAAGATCGCCGCCGGCAAGATGGCCCAGGCGATCGTGCACGGCGCCCAGGTGATCATGGTGCGCGGCAACTTCGACGACTGCCTCGCGATGGCCAAGGGTCTGGCCTGGGAGTACCCCGTCGCCCTGGTCAACTCCGTCAACCCGGTGCGGCTCGAGGGGCAGAAGACGGCGGCGTTCGAGATCGTCGACTTCCTGGGCGACGCCCCCGACTACCACCTGCTGCCGGTCGGCAACGCCGGCAACATCGCGGCGTACTGGCTCGGCTACCAGCAGTACGCCGACCTCGGCCGGGCCACGAAGCGGCCGGTCGTGCGCGGCTTCCAGGCGGAGGGGGCCTCGCCGTTGGTGACCGGTGAGCCGTTCCCGGACCCGGAGACCAAGGCGACGGCGATCCGGATCGGCAACCCCGCCTCGTGGAAGCTCGCCGTCGCGGCGGCCGACGAGTCGGGCGGGCGCTTCGCCGCGGTCAGCGACGAGCAGATCCTCGCGGCCCAGCAGGAGCTGGCCCGCAACGACGGTGTCTTCGTCGAGCCGGCGTCGGCCGCGGGTGTGGCCGGGCTGCTGCAGGAGCTCGCGCAGGGCGAGTCCTACGCCGGCAGCTCGCTGGTGATCACGGTCACCGGCCACGGGCTCAAGGACACGGCGACCGCGCTCGAGGGCTTCGCCGCCAGCGGGCGCAGCATCGTCGACACGGTCGTCGACGCCGACGTGGCCGCTGCCGCGGCTGCCGCCGGTCTCGCCTGATCAGGTGACCACGCTGCCTGCCTTCGTCACCGGCCCTGTGCGCGTCAGCGTGCCGGCGACGACGGCCAACCTCGGTCCCGGTTTCGACTCGCTCGGTCTCGCGCTCGGCCTGCGTGACGAGCTCGAGGCCGAGGTCCTCGACCGCGGGCTGGTCGTCGAGGTGGACGGTGCCGATGGCGTGCCGCTCGACGAGCGGCACCTGGTCGTGCGGTCGATGCGCGCGGCCTTCGACCTGCTCGGCGCTCAGCCCGCCGGGCTGCGCCTGTCGTGTCGCAACGTCATCCCGCACGCCCGCGGTCTCGGGTCCTCGTCCGCGGCGATCGTGGCCGGCGTCGGGCTGGCTCGTGCGCTGGTGGTCGGCGGGGACGCGCTCCTCGACGACGATGCGGCGTTCGGGCTGTGCGCGCGGATCGAGGGACACCCCGACAACGTCGCTCCGGCGTACTTCGGCGGCTTCGTGATCTCGGGACACGACGACGACGGTGTCTTCTACGCCGTCGGCTCGCCCGTCGCTGCCGGTGTCGGCGCGGTCGTCTTCGTCCCACCCACGCCGCTCTCGACGAAGGTCGCGCGAGGTCTGCTGCCGGCCGTGGTGCCGCATGCCGACGCCGCCGCGGACGCCGGCCGGTCGGCGCTCCTGGTCGCGGCCCTCGCCGCACGTCCCGACCAGCTCTGGCGGGCGACCCGCGACTACCTCCACCAGGACTACCGCCGCCCGGCGATGCCGGACTCGCTGGCCCTGATAGACCGGCTGCGCGCCGACGGGGTCGCTGCCGTGGTGTCGGGCGCCGGTCCGACGGTCCTGGCCCTGGTCGACAGCTCAGACGTGGATCTCGAACGACGGCTGCTCGCGCAGGCGCCCCCCGGTTGGCAGGCGCGGGCGCTCCCGGTCGAGCCCGACGGACTGCTCCTCGGCTGAGCGTCGCCGCGACTTCATACGGGTGGGACGTCCGCTTGTCCCCGGCGTATGACGTCGTGCGGGGTCGCGCCGCCCGGAGGGGTCGTGGGTGCTACATTGCTGGCACGCCCCGGCTCTCGGGCGAGCGCCCGATGAAGTCTCTCGGGTGCGCACCCTCCCTCATCTCGTGCGGTCCCCGCACGCTCGACCCTGCCGGGCTCGGGCCGAGGGAGATCAACCAGTGGCTGACGCGGCTCGACCGTGCAGCCCTGCTACGTGGCAAGGACCTCACGTGACGGACACCCTGGACTCCTCCACCGCTGCCTCCGCCGACGCACCCGCGTCCGCGAAGAAGCGCGGTGGAGGGCTCAACTCCCTGCTGCTCGCCGACCTCAAGGCGATGGCGGGTGGACTCGGCATCTCGGGTTCGGGCTCGATGAAGAAGGCCCAGCTCGTCGACGCGATCAAGGCCGCCCAATCCGGTGGTGGCCCGTCTAGTGACCAGTCGAGTGGCCGGCCGAGTGACCGTCCGAGTGATCAGTCGGGTGGTCGGTCGGCACGGTCGGATCGGCCGAGCGACGGCGACGGCGACCGCGCCGCCCCGGCGCAGCGCGAGGCCACAGCCGAGGAGCCGGCCGCCCCGGCCTCGGCCTCGGACACGCCGCCGGCGCAGGAGCGCCCGGCCCACCAGCCTCCCCAGGTGCGTCAGCGCACCCGCCAGCGCAGCGAGCAGCCGCGCCAGGGCCAGGCCGACAAGGCCGAGCCGGAGACGGATCGGCCGGAGAAGGATCGGCGCGAGACTGCGGCGTCCGAGACCGCCGCGCAGGCCCGAGACGAGAAGAGCCGCGAGGACCGGCCCGCCGATCAGTCCGCCCGCGAGCCGCGCGAGCGCCGCCAGGACCGCAGCGACCAGGCCCGGGGCGACCAGCAGCGCAACGAGCAGCCTCGCGGAGACCGCAACGACCAGGCCCGCAACGACCAGGCGCGCAACGACCAGGCCCGGGGTGAGCAGGACGGCGAGCGTCTCGATGAGAACGGCGAGCGCAGCACCCGCAACCGACGTCGGCGGGGCCGCGACCGCGACCGTCCGCTCGCGACATCGGGCTCCGCGCCGGCGGCCCAGCAGCAGCCGCGCAACCAGCGCGAGCCCGACACGACGATCCTCGAGGACGACGTCCTGGTGCCGGCGGCCGGCATCCTCGACGTGCTCGACAACTACGCGTTCGTCCGCACGAGCGGCTACCTGCCGGGCAACGACGACGTCTACCTGTCCCTCTCGATGGTCCGCAAGCTCGGGCTGCGTCGGGGCGACGCGATCGTCGGTCAGGTGCGCCAGCCCCGTGAGGGCGAGCGCAAGGAGAAGTTCAACCCGATGGTGCGCATCGACGCCGTCAACGGGCTCGACCCCGAGCTGGCCCGGACCCGGGTGGAGTTCGCCAAGCTGACGCCGCTCTACCCCTCCGAGCGGCTGCGGCTCGAGACCGACCCGACCAACATGATCGGTCGGATCATCGACATCGCCGCCCCGATCGGCAAGGGCCAGCGTGGACTGATCGTGTCGCCCGCCAAGGCGGGCAAGACGATGGTGCTGCAGTCGATCGCGAACTCGATCACGAGCAACAACCCCGAGTGCCACCTGATGGTCGTCCTCGTCGACGAGCGGCCCGAGGAGGTCACCGACTTCGAGCGCTCCGTGAAGGGCGAGGTCATCGCCTCGACGTTCGACCGTCCCGCTCTCGACCACACGATCGTCGCCGAGCTCGCGATCGAGCGGGCCAAGCGTCTGGTCGAGCTCGGGCACGACGTCGTGGTGCTGCTCGACGGCATCACGCGGCTCGGGCGGGCGTACAACCTCTCCGCTCCGGCGAGCGGTCGCATCCTCTCGGGCGGGGTCGACTCCGCCGCGTTGTACCCGCCGAAGAAGTTCTTCGGCGCGGCCCGCAACATCGAGAACGGCGGCTCGCTCACGATCCTCGCCACTGCGCTCATCGAGAGCGGGTCGAAGATGGACGAGGTGATCTTCGAGGAGTTCAAGGGCACCGGCAACATGGAGGTCCGACTGCGTCGCGACTTCGCGGACAAGCGGATCTTCCCGTCGATCGACGTCATCCAGTCCGGCACCCGTCGCGAGGAGCTGTTGCTCAGCTCTGAAGAGATGGCGATCATCTGGAAGCTGCGCCGGGTCATCTCGTCGCTCGACGGCCAGCAGGCGCTCGAGCTGCTGCTGGAGCGGCTCAAGAAGACGTCGACCAACATCGAGTTCCTCATGTCGGTGCAGAAGACGACCCCCGCCGAGGGCGAGTAGTCCGACCCGCACCCCGGACGCGATCGGCTCGCTGCCGGGCACGGCTACGCTGTGCCCGGCAGCCCGGTCGACGATCGGGACCAACGCTCAGCGGAGGGCTTTGACGTGGCACGGATCCTGGTCGCCGACGACGACATCGACATCCGTGAGCTCGTCGAGTTCAAGCTGGCCACCCTCGGCCACGAGATCACCGTCGTCGCCGACGGTGCCGCGGCCGTCGAGGCGTGTCAGGCCTGGCGCCCCGACCTGGCGGTCCTCGACGTGATGATGCCGGGGGTCTCGGGTCTCGAGGCCATCCGTGCCATCCGCGCCGATCCGGCGCTGGCCGGCCTGCCGGTCATCCTGTTGACGGCCCGCGCCCAGGAGTCCGACGTCGAGACGGGCTTCGACTCCGGTGCCGACGACTACATCACCAAGCCGTTCAGCCCTCGCGAGCTCGCGTC
Organism: Actinomycetota bacterium; assembly: GCA_009702305.1. GTDB lineage: Bacteria > Actinomycetota > Actinomycetes > Propionibacteriales > Nocardioidaceae > Nocardioides. The sequence goes on from WLIH01000151.1 coordinate 4,837, forward strand.
GCGGGTCGAGGCGCTGCTGGCTCGGTCGACCTGAGCAAGCGCCGCACATGAGCGCCGATGCGTCGGTCGGTGATGCCCCTCCAGCAGGTCGCCTGCTCGCCCCCATCCTCGCGCTCCTCGCGGCACTGATGGCCGTCCTCGCCCTGGCCGGGGTGTCGGCCACCGTGGCCGTCCAGCGAGCCGACGAGCACACCACCCACCTGCGCGAGGCCGAGATCGAGCACCTGCGCATCGGGCGGGCGCTGGCCACAGCCGAGTCGGCGCTGACCCGCTGGGTGGATCAGGGCGACCGGAGCGGCCTGCGCGACTTCCGCGACGCGCGGGTCTACCTGCTGGAGCGCCGCGTCGACCTCGCACGCGAGCTCGACGGTGACCGGAGCGCGGCCCTGGAGGCGGAGGACGAAGCCGTCGACGCCTGGCTCGACGGCTACGCCGCAGCCGCCGAGGACCCGACCGACGACGCGACCACCCCGAGCCGCGCGCGAGGCGCCGCGCTCCTGGACACCGCCGACGAGGCGTACGACGTCGCGGCCGACCGGCTCACCGTGGCGGTCGACTCAGCTGCCACCCGCGCCACCTGGACCTTCCGGGTCGCCGTCGGTGCGCTGGTGGCGCTGGGGGCGCTGGCCGTCCTGGCTGCTCAGCGTGGTCGCAGCCGGCTGGTGCAGGTGCTCGTCACGCCACTGGCCCGCCTCGAGGCCGCGACCCAGCACAGCGGGCGGCGTCAGCCGGGGGTCCGTGCCCCGGTCGACGGACCGGCCGAGGTGCGGGCCATCGCGCGGGCGATCAACGACCTGCTCGGTGCCCAGGAGCGCGCCCGCGCTGCCGAGCGGCGTCTCCAGGGCGACCAGCGTGCCCTCGACGCAGCCCGCCACGACTTCGCGAGCAACGTCTCGCACGAGCTGCGCACGCCCTTGACCACGATCCACGGCCAGCTGGAGGTCGTCGCCGACGAGTTCGAGGGCCGGATGGATCCGCGCCACGAGCGGATGCTGGCCGCAGCTCAGCGCAACGTCGAGCGGCTGACCACGCTCATCGACGACCTGCTGCTCTCCGCAGACGGGTCCCAGCGCGCGACCGCGCTGCTCGACACGGACCTGGGCTCCCTGCTCGCGGCGTCGGTGGCCGACGTCGCGCTCGCGGCCGGCGCCCGTGGCGTGCGCATCGAGGTCGCACCGCTGCGCGGGTCGGTGGTGCTGCGGGCCGACCCGCCCGCACTGCAGCGCGCGATCACCGACCTCCTCTCCAACGCCGTGAAGTTCAGCCGAGACGGTGGGCTGGTCGAGGTGCAGGTGGTGGCCGGCGCCCACGAGGTGCAGGTGATGGTGACCGACCACGGCATCGGCGTGCCGTCGGCGGAGCAGCCCCTGCTCGGCACCCGCTTCTTCCGCGCGTCGAACGCCGTCCGGCTCGAGATCGCGGGCACCGGCCTCGGCCTGCGACGGGCCCGGACGGCAGCGGTCCGGCACGGCGGCGACCTGGTCGTCAGGTCGGTCGAGGACGAGGGCACGACGGTCACCGTGCGCCTGTCGACCGGAGCGCGCTGAGCCGGAATTGGCAGCACGGGCGCGGTGTTGGCACAATGTGACGGCTCCGGTTCACGTCCTCGCCCCGCGCCCGCGGATCAGTCGAGACGACCCGGCGGCCCCTCCCAGAGATGGGAAGACGAGATGAGGACCGCATGAAGAAGGACATCCACCCCGACTACGTCGAGACCCAGGTCAACTGCACCTGCGGAGCGTCGTTCGTCACCCGCAGCACCGCGACCTCCGGCACGATCAAGGCCGACGTCTGCTCGCAGTGCCACCCGTTCTACACCGGCAAGCAGAAGATCCTCGACACCGGCGGCCGCGTCGCCCGCTTCGAGGCCCGCTACGCCAAGGCTGC
>WLIH01000152.1 GCA_009702305.1 Actinomycetota bacterium
ACTTCGCGACGCGCTACATGGTCAACGACGCGGCCTACTTCCTGAAGATCCCCTACGTCTGGGGATCGATCTACCGCTTCGACGGCCAGGCCTCGGTGTTCTGGCCGCACGCGGTCGACGAGTCCGGCGAGTCCGTCGACGCGCCGTGCTACCGGTGCCTCTACCCGGAGCCGCCGCCGGCCGGCATGGTGCCGAGCTGCGCGGAGGGCGGTGTGCTCGGCGTGCTGTGTGCGGCGATCGGCTCCATCCAGGTCAACGAGGCGATCAAGGTGCTCACCGGCATCGGCGACCCGGCCGTCGGCAAGCTCGTCATCTACGACGCCCTCGAGCTGGAGTGGCGCAAGCTCAAGGTCCGCAAGGACCCGAACTGCGCGCTGTGCGGCGAGCACCCCACGGTGACCGGGCTGATCGACTACGACGCCTTCTGCGGCGCGATCTCCGAGGAGGCGGCCGACGCCGCCGCCGGCTCGACGATCTCGGTGGTCCAGCTCGAGCACATGCTCAAGGAGCGCGAGGAGGGGACCCGCGACTTCGTGCTGGTCGACGTGCGCGAGCCCAACGAGTTCGAGATCAACCGGATCCCCGGCTCCGTCCTGATCCCCAAGGGCGACTTCCTCAACGGGTCGGCGCTGGAGCAGCTGCCCCCGATCGACGCCGGCAAGCAGGTGGTCATGCACTGCAAGTCGGGCGTCCGCTCGGCCGAGACGCTCGCGATCGTCAAGGGCGCGGGCTACGCCGACGCCGTGCACGTCGGTGGCGGCGTGGTGGCGTGGGTCAACCAGATCGACCCGAGCCAGCCGTCGTACTGAGCCTCACCCGCACGCCGGAGTAGTCATTTGTGACTACTCCGGCGTGACCCATATGGGGGTCGGTCGTTGGGGTGATGTCAGTCACCACGGCACGACCCACTCGGGAGGATCAACCACATGAGGACCATCTCCTCGACGACGCCGCGCACCAGCGCCGTGCTCGCCGGCTCGGCCCTGGCCACGGCGCTGCTCGCCAGCGCGACCATCGCCGGCTCGGCGTCCGCAGCGGCGGTGCCGGACCAGACGGCCCGTGCGGCGGCCTGGGCACCTGCGGCCAGCGCGACCATCACGCCCGGCGTGATGATGTACACCGCCGGCGCGCAGTGCACGGCCAACTTCGTCTACACCGACTCCTCCGGCGCGGTCTACGTCGGATACGCCGCCCACTGCGCCGGCGACGGTGGTGCGGCCACCGACACCGACGGCTGCGAGTCGGCGTCGCTGCCGCTCGGCACCAAGGTGACGTTCCGCGAGGGCGGCAACCTCCTCTCGGAGGGCACCGAGCTCGGCAGCGGCACGCTGGCCTACTCCTCGTGGCTGACCGAGTCGCAGATCGGGACCACCGACCCCAACACCTGCGCCTACAACGACCTCGCCCTGGTGAAGGTCGACGCCGGCGACGTCGACAAGGTCAACCCGTCGGTGCCGTTCTGGGGCGGACCGACCGGCATCGACACCGACGGCACGGCCGCGGGCGACCGGGTCTACTCCTACGGCAACTCCAGCCTGCGGGCCGGCCTGTCGCCGCTCTCCCCGAAGATCGGCATCAGCCTGGGCGACGCCGCAGCCGACGGTGGCTGGAGCCACCCGCTCTACACCGTCACCCCGGGCGTGCCCGGTGACTCCGGCTCGGCGTTCCTGAGCGCTGACGGCACCGCCGTCGGCACCCTGTCCACGCTCGGCCTGGCGCCCCTGCCGCTGTCGAACAACATCGGCGACCTGGCCAAGGAGCTGGCCTTCGCCCAGCGCCACTCCGGCATCGCCGGGTTGGAGCTGGCCCTCGGCACGGAGCCGTTCTCGCCGATCCTCTGAGCGGCGGGGCACGTCGTCCCGCCGTCCGCGCATGCCCCGTCGCGACGGTCGACCCGTCACCCGACGAGACGTCGATCGTTGACGGGGCATGCGCACTCAGCGGAAGTCCCCGATGCTCGTCCTGGCGATCAGCACGATCCTGGCGCTCGTCTTCTCGGCGCTCCTGGCGCCGACCGCTGAGGCGGCCCGCCAGCCCAAGCCGAAGCGCGTCGCGACCTGGGCGCCCGCCGCGTCGGCGACCATCACGCCGGGCGTGATGATGTACACCGACGGGTCGCAGTGCACGTCCAACTTCGTCTTCACCGACGCCGCGGGCAACGCCTACGTCGGGTACGCCGCCCACTGCGCCGGTCTCGGCGAGGCGACCGACACCAACGGATGCCTCAACGAGTCGGTGCCGCTCGGCACCAAGGTGACCTTCCGTCGCGGCGGCAGCCTCCTCTCCGAGGGCACCGAGCTCGGCAGCGGCACGCTGGTCTACTCGTCGTGGATCACCATGCGCACCCTCGGCACGACCGACGCCAACACCTGCGCCTACAACGACTTCGCACTCGTGCGAGTCGATGCGAAGGACCTCGGCAAGGTGAACCCGTCGGTGCCGATGTGGGGTGGTCCGACGGGTCTCGACACCGACGGCACGGCCGCCGGCGACGTCGTCTACACCTACGGCAACTCCAGCCTGCGCGCCGGCATCTCGCTGCTCTCCCCGCACGTCGGCTTCAGCCTCGGGGACGACGTGGCCGACGGCGGCTGGAGCCACCCGCTCTACACCGTCACTCCGGGCGTGCCCGGCGACTCCGGCTCCGGCTTCCTCAGCGCCGACGGCACCGCGATCGGCACCCTGTCGACCATCGCCCTGACTCCGCTGCCCCTGTCGAACAACATCGGCGACCTGGCCAAGGAGCTGGCCTTCGCCCAGGCGAACTCCGGCATCGCCGGCCTGCGGCTCACTCCCGGCACCGAGGCCTTCAAGCCCCTGATCTGAGCATCGTGGTGAGATGACCGGATGCAGCATCCGGAGGAGTACGTCGAGGCGGTGCTCGCGGTGGTCGAGCAGGTGCCGCGCGGTCGGGTGACGACGTACGGCGCCATCGCGGACGCCGTAGGTCGCTACGGTCCGCGCCGGGTCGGCAACGTGATGGCCCAGCACGGTGGCGGGGTGCCCTGGTGGCGCGTCGTGCGCGCCGACGGCTCCTTGCCGCCGAGCCACCACGACGAGGCGCGCCAGGCCTACCTGGAGGAGGGCACGCCGCTGCGCCGCAGCGGGATCTCGGTCGACCTCACCGAGGCGTACTGGCAGCCTGGCGCTGCCGGCTGAGCTCGGCCAGACGGGCCAGCGCGAGCGGGAAGATCTCGGCCGGCGGCGTGACCAGGCCGGCGCCGACCTGGCCGGTGCCTGCGACGCGACCGGCCATGCCGGTGTTGATCTGCGGCAGGATCCCGGTGCGGCAGACCCGGCTGACGTCGATGCCGCTCGGGGTGCCCTGGAAGTCGAGGATCGGCACCGACCAGCGAGGGTTCTCGCCGAGGGTGATCTCGTGCATCCGGCGGGTGGTCGCCAGCGCGTCGGGGACCGTGCCCCCGACGAGTCGGACGATGGCGGGAGCGGTCGCCATCGCGAACCCGCCGATCCCGGCCGTCTCGGTGATCGCCGAGTCGCCGATGTCGGGGTTGGCGTCGTCCGGACCGTACTCGCCGAGGTAGAGCCCCTCGGCCACCTGCGCCGGACCGGTGAACCAGGCGTCGCCCGTGCCGGCCGTCTGGATGCCGAAGTCCGTGCCGTTGCGCGCCATGGCGACGACCATCGTCGAGCCCTCGGTGTCGCGGGCGGCGTCGAGGGCGAGCCTGCACGCCGGCATCGCGAGATTGAGGAAGAAGTGGTCGTTGGCGCCGACGAAGCGCAGTGCCTCGGCCACGTCGCGCGGGTCGGCCCCGCTCGTGACCATCGCAGGGGACAGGTCGCGCAGCAGCATCAGGGTGCCCGCGCGGTTGCGGTTGTGGGCCTCGTCGCCCATCTGCAGCATCTGGGTCAGGATGGCGGTGACGTCGATCGGACCGACGCTGTCACGCACGGCGCCGACGGCGGTGTGCAGGACCGGCCCCAGCACGTCGCCCATCCAGCGCAGCCGGGTCAGCACCTCCGGCCCGTAGGCGCCGTAGCGCAGCACCTTGCCGAGGCCCTCGTTGAGCGAGCAGTGCGTGCGCCGACCGGTGGCGAGGTCCTCGAGCACGAACATCCACATGCCGGGGGTGACCACGCCGGCCATCGGGCCGACGGTGCCGCGGTGGTGGCAGGGCTCGAGCGAGACCGCGGAGCCGGACTCGAAGAGCGCGACGGCGTCCTCGGGGTCGTCGACGAGTCCCTCCAGGGCGGCCCCGGCCATCAGCGCTCCTCGCATCGGCCCGGACGCCCGCTCCCAGGTCAGCGGTGGGCCGGCGTGCAGGAACTCCCCGCGCTGCAGACCGAGCGCCTCCGAGGCGGGCAGCACGTCGACGAGGTGGGCGGTGACGCCGAGCATCGCATCCAGGGCGCGGGTGTTGGCCTCGGACCGCAGCGGGTCGAGGGCCAGGGTCGCGAGGTCGGCCTCGGTGCCTGCCATCGGCGGTCGCCAGTCGACGCGGGAGACGACAGTGGCCTGGGCCTCGACGGCGTCGGCGAGGAGATCGGCCCCGACGTTCACGACCTCCATGCGGCACCCCCGGCGATCTCGGCGGCGCGTCGGGCGGCGCCGGCGTTGGACACGTGCACCTCGGCGCCCGCCTCGACGAGGCTCGCCACCTGACGGTCGCGGCCCTGCGGGTCGGCAGCGGTGCCGACGACGGTGACGACGACCGGCGCCGGGATGGCCGCCACCGCGGGGGCCAGCAGCGCAGCCGGGTCCATTTCGGCGCCGTGGCCGAGCACGACGTCGAGCAGGACGACCGCTGTGGCCGGGTCGGCGGCGACGGCACGGAGCCGCTCCAGGCGCAGCGTCGGATCGATCATCGGGTGGGCGCGGCCCTGGGTCAGGTCGTCGTCGCCGAGGTCGAGGATCTCGTGCGCGACACCAGCGGCGGCAACGATCAGCCGGGCCTCCTGGGCGAGCGTGCCGCCGGCGTAGAGCCCGCGCACGGTCGAGGCGCCCGCGGGGCGCTGCCGGGTCGAGCCGTGCACCGGCCAGGGCGGGACGGGCCGGCCGAGGTGGTGCAGGACCGCCTCGGCTGCTGCGGTCAGGTCAGGTCGTCCGGGCCCGAGGAGGGCGAGCTGGACCGGCGTACCGAGGGCGGTGGCGTACGCCGTGAGGTCGGCGGCGACCGAGGCCGCCGGTGGCTTGGAGACCAGGACGACCAGCGACACGCCCGGCTCGGCGTCCAGGCGTCGCAGCGCCTCGCGGGTGGCCAGACCGCCGACCTCCTCGGAGAGGTCGCGTCCGCCGACGCCGAGCACCCAGGAGACCCCGACGCCGGCGTGGTCGAGCAGGGTGAGCAGCTGCTGGGCACCGGTGCCCGAGGCAGCGACGATGCCGACCGGTCCGGGGGTGACGACGTTGGCGAAGCCGAGGCCGAGGCCGTCGAGCACCGCGGTGCCGCAGTCGGGCCCCATCACGAGCAGGCCGCGCGCCGCGGCGACCCGCTTGAGGGCGACCTCCTGGGCGAGCGGCACGTTGTCGCTGAAGATCATCACGTCGCGGCCGGCTTCGAGGGCGTCGACGGCCTCGACGGCGGCGCTGGCCCCGGGCACGGAGACGACGACGGGTCCGAGGTCGGCCGAGCGGCTGGCGGTGGCCGTGGTGCGGTGCGGGGCGAGCCCGCCGGCCGTGCGAGCGGGGGAGCGGCGCAGGGACGCCAATGCCTCGTCGACACCGTGCAGGACCAGGTCGAGGTCGGCGTCGGCCGTGAGCCGCAGCGCCACGACCATGTCGTTGGGGCTGGTCCCGGCCGGCACCGCGAAGCGCATCTGCTCGAGCACCTCGACGTTGAGCGTGGTCGCCATGGCGACCTGGGCGGCCAGCACGCCGGGGAGCGCCTGGGCGGTGCGGCTGACCTGCAGCAGCGCCACCGAGTCGGCGTACGCCGGGCGCACCTCGACGTGGGTGCGCTCACCAGGACGGCTCACCGCGACCGACTCACGCAGCGCTCACCCGGGCCGAGCTCAGGTCGCGCAGGGCCCATCGGGCTCCCTGCAGCAGGGCATGGCCGGTGGTGTGGCCGATCTCCGCGACGGCTCGGGCGCGCTCGGGCTCCTGCGGTGTGCCGAGCGACTCGAGGTAGGCGCCGAACGTCGGCACGACCTCGCCGTGCAGCGCACAGTCGAGCAGCGAGGAGGAGAGCAGCGTGGTGTCGGCGAGGCGCCGTCGGATCGCCGCGTCGACCTCGGGAGTCTCGATCCCGAAGGCGCGGTGCACGGCCAGCCAGCCGCACAGGATGTCGTCGCCGGTGGGCGTGAGGCCCTCGCCGTGGCCGACGAGACCGCCGACGTGCATCGCCTCGAGGCGCGGGAAGTGCGCGGGGAAGTCGTGGGCGCCGACGAGGGCCGCGTCGGAGAGGGCAGGAGCGTCGACGCGGCAGAGTCGGCCGATCACGAGCTGGGCTCCGCCGATCACGATGCCTCCCTGGCCGAGGTGCGCGGACGTGACGTTGAGAGCACGGTAGTCGGAGGTGCGCATCCGCAGCGCGTTGGGCAGCGCCGATGCCTGCTCGTCGACGACGCCGAGGCACCAGCCGTCGAGCTCGAGGTAGAGGGCGTGCTCGCCGTGGTGCACCACCGACATCGCCCGTCCCACGAGTCCCAGGTCCTGGGCCGCGCGGAGGCGGTTGAGGACACGGGGCGGGGCAGCGACCGGGAGGGAGAGGAGCTTCTTCACGAGGACAACGCTAGAGAGCCCGGAGCCTCCTGGG
>WLIH01000153.1 GCA_009702305.1 Actinomycetota bacterium
CAACGGCGGCCGGCTCAACATCGCCGCCTGCTCGCTGGGCGGCGCGCAGTGGGCGGTCGAGCGCGCCACCGACCACCTGCGCACGCGCTCGGCGTTCGGCGGGCCGCTCACCGCTCAGCAGGCGCTGCTGTTCGCCCTCGCCGACCACGAGACCGAGCTGCAGGCGGCGCGCTGCCTGCTGCACCACGCCGCCGACGCGCTCGACGCCGCGAGCCCCGAGGCCGTCAAGCTCTGCGCGATGGCCAAGCGCTTCGTCACGGACGCGTCGTTCACGGCCGCCAACGGTGCGCTACAACTGCACGGGGGCTACGGCTACCTCGCGGAGTACGGCATCGAGAAGGTCGTGCGCGACCTCCGTGTCCACCAGATCCTCGAAGGGACCAACGAGATCATGCGCGTCATCATCAGCCGGGCGATGCTGGCGGAGGCCACGTCATGAGCGCCACCGCCCAGGAGGGCCCCGACAGCCCGGTGCTGGTCCACGTCGACGGGCACGCCGGCCACCTCGTCCTCAACCGGCCGCGGGCGATCAACGCCCTGACCCACGAGATGGTCGCGATCCTGCAGCGCACGCTCGACGCGTGGCGCGACGACGACGCGATCCGCACCGTGGTGCTGACCGGCGCCGGCGAGCGCGGGCTGTGCGCTGGCGGCGACATCGTCTCGATCCACGCCGACGCCGTGTCGGACGGCCCGGCCGAGGACAGCGCCTCCGCGGCGTTCTGGCACGACGAGTACGTGCTCAACGCGACCATCGCGGCGTACCCCAAGCCGTACGTCGCGATCATGGACGGCATCGTGCTGGGCGGCGGCGTCGGCGTCTCGGCGCACGCTCGCCACCGAGTCGTCACCGAGCGCTCCTCCATCGGGATGCCGGAGACCGGCATCGGCTTCGTGCCCGACGTCGGCGGCACCTGGCTGCTCGGGCACGCGCCCGGCGAGCTCGGCACCCATCTCGCCCTGACCGCCGGAGCCGTGCGCGCTGGCGACGCGATCGAGATCGGGCTGGCCGACGTCTACGTGCCGACCGAGTCGCTGCCGGACCTGCTCGCCGCCCTCGCCGAGGGCGAGGCAGGCGACGTGCTCGCCCGCGCGGCTCAGCCCGTGCCGGTCGCGCCCCTCGCGGCCGACCGCGACTGGATCGACCGCTGCTACGCCGGCGACGACGTGGCGACCATCTTGGCGCGTCTGCATGCCGCACCCGAGGAGGCCGCGCAGCGGGCCGGGGCCCTCGTCGCGTCCCGGTCCCCCACGGCGCTGAGCGTGACGCTGCGAGCCCTGCGGTCGGCCCGCGCCCTGCCCGACCTGGGTGCGGCGCTCGCCCAGGAATACCGCATCGTCGTCCGCTTCCTCGACACCCCCGACTTCGCCGAGGGGGTCCGGGCCGCCGTCATCGACAAGGACCGCAACCCCGCCTGGCGACCGGCCGACCTGGCCGACATCCAGCCCGCCAGCATCGACGAGTTCTTCGCACCGCTCACCCACGAGCTCCGGCTCGCACCCGCCACGGGAGGCACCGCATGACCGACACCCGCCCGATCGCCTTCATCGGCCTGGGCAACATGGGCGGCCCGATGGCCGCCAACCTCGTCCGAGCGGGATACCCCGTCACCGGCTTCGACCCGGTGCCGGCCGCGGCCGAGACCGCCGCCGGCCGCGGCATCACCGTCGTCGGCTCGGCGGCCGAGGCCGTCGCCTCGGCGCAGGTCGTCATCACCATGCTGCCGTCGGGTCAGCACGTGCTCGATGTGTACGCCGAGGTCCTCGACGCCACGCCGGCCGGGGCCTTGTTCATCGACTGCTCGACGATCGCCGTCGACGACGCACGAGCCGCCGCGGCCCGGGCGGTCGCCGCCGGACACCGCGCGGTCGACGCCCCGGTGTCGGGCGGGGTGGTCGGCGCCGAGGCCGGCACCCTCACCATGATGCTCGGGGCCGCCGACGCCGAAGTGGCTGACGCGACCGTCGTCCTCGAGCCGGTCTCCGGACGGGTGGTGCACTGCGGCGAGGTCGGGTCGGGCCAGGCCGCCAAGATCTGCAACAACATGATCCTCGCCGCGTCGATGATCGTGGTCAGCGAGGCGTTCGTCCTCGGCGAGCGTCTGGGCCTCACGCACCAGGCGCTCTTCGAGGTCGCGTCCACCGCATCGGGCCAGTGCTGGGCCCTGACCACCAACTGCCCCGTGCCCGGCCCGGTGCCGGCCAGCCCGGCCAACCGCGACTACCAGCCCGGCTTCGCGTCGCAGCTGATGGTGAAGGACCTCTCGCTGGCGATGCGCGCCGCCGAGTCGACCGGCACCGACACCCGCGTCGGCGCGCTCGCCGCCGCCATCTACGAGCAGTACGACGAGGGACGCGGCCGCGACTTCTCGTCGGTCATCCACGATATCCGCGACCGCTCGGAGGGCTGAGACATGAGCTACGACCACATCATCGTGACCCGCGACGGCCGCGTCGCCACCATCACGCTCGATCGACCCAAGGCTCTCAACGCCCTCAACATCGCGCTGATGGAGGAGTTCGTGGCGGCCGCCGAGGAGCTCGACCGCGATCCCGCGATCGGGGCGATCGTGGTCACCGGGTCCGAGCGCGCCTTCGCCGCAGGCGCCGACATCACCGAGATGGCTGCCCAGGACTACGCCGACGTGCTGCTGGCGGACTGGTTCACCCCGTGGGACCGGTTCGCCGCTCTGCGCACCCCGGTCGTCGCGGCGGTAGCCGGCTACGCCCTCGGCGGGGGCTGCGAACTCGCGATGATGTGCGACGTGCTGCTCGCCGCCGACACGGCGAGATTCGGGCAGCCCGAGATCACCCTCGGCACCATCCCCGGCATCGGCGGCTCGCAGCGGCTGACCCGCGCGATCGGCAAGGCCAAGGCCATGGACCTGGTGCTGACCGGGCGGATGATGGACGCCGAGGAGGCCGAGCGCGCCGGCCTGGTGTCACGCATCGTGCCGGCCGCGGAGCTGCTCGAGGTGGCCGGCGAGGTCGCCGCCAAGATCGCCTCGATGTCGCTCCCGGCGGCCTACGTCGCCAAGGAGGCCGTCAACCGCGCCTTCGAGACCTCGCTCGCCGAGGGCGTGAGGTTCGAGCGGCGCACGTTCCACGCGACGTTCGCGCTGGCCGACCGCACCGAGGGCATGGCGGCCTTCGTCGAGAAGCGCCCGCCCGTCTTCACCCACCGCTGACCCGACCTGCCGAGAGCGAGCCCGACATGCAGCAGACCACGATCGAGACCCAGAGCACCGACGTGCCGGACTGGCCCCAGCTGATCGGCGGCGAGTGGGTGGCCGGCGTCGACGGCGCCTGGACCGACGCGGTGTGCCCCTCGCGCGCCGACACCGTGCTGGCCCGCGTGCCCGAGTCGAGCGCGGCCGACGTCGACCGTGCGGTCGCAGCCGCCCGGGCGGCGTACCCCGCCTGGCGGGCCTTGCACTTCACCGCACGTCAGCGCGCGCTGCTGCAGATCGCCGATGCCGTCGAGGCCGAGGCCGAGGCGCTCGCCGTGCTCACCGCTCAGGACACCGGCAACGCGCTGCGCACTCAGGCCCGCCCCGAGGTGGCGACCCTGATCGCGCTGCTGCGCTACTTCGCCGGCGTGGCCGGGGAGTTCAAGGGCACGGTGCTGCCCGCCGGCGACGACCAGCTGCAGTACACCCGCCAGGAGCCGCTCGGCGTGGTCGGCGCGATCCTGCCGTGGAACTCCCCCCTGATGATCGCGGCCATGAAGATCCCGGCGGCGCTGGTCGCCGGCAACACCCTGGTCGTCAAACCGGCCGAGGACGCCCCGCTCACGATCCTGCGCCTCGCCGAGATCGCTGCTCCGCACCTGCCGGCCGGCGTGCTCAACGTCGTCACCGGCGACGGCGAGGTCGTCGGCGAGGCGATCGTCCAGCACCCCGGCATCGACAAGGTCTCCTTCACCGGGTCCTCCGAGGTCGGTCGGCGGGTCGGCGAGGTGGCCGGTGCCCGGCTGGCGCACACCTCACTGGAGCTCGGCGGCAAGAGCCCGAGCATCGTCTTCCCGTCCGCTGCGACGCCGGAGCGGATCACCGCGACGGCCGCGGGCGTGCTGCTCGGCATGCGCTTCACCCGCCAGGGTCAGTCCTGCACGGCCGGGTCGCGGCTCTTCGTCCACCGCGACGTCTACGAGCCGTTCCTCACCGAGCTCGCCGCCCACGTGTCCGCGCTCAAGGTCGGCGACCCCCTCGAGGAGGACACCGACATGGGCACGATCATCAGCGCCAAGCAGCACGCGTCGGTGTGCCAGTACGTCGAGGAGGGCAAGCGCCAGCCCGGCGTACGCGTCGTGCTCGACGGTGTCGACTTCGTGCCCGAGGGCGACCTGAGCGGCTACTACCAGGGGCCGACCATCCTGGCCGACGTCAGCAACGACTGGCGGATCGCTCGCGAGGAGGTCTTCGGGCCGGTGCTCGTGGTCATCCCGTGGACCGACGTCGACGAGGTGGTCGCGATGGCCAACGACTCCCACTACGGGCTGGCGGCGTTCGTGTGGTCGCAGGATCTGACCGAGGCGCTCGACACGGCCCACCGCATCGAGTCGGGCTGGGTGCAGGTCAATCAGGGCGGCGGCCAGGTCGTCGGCCAGTCCTACGGCGGCTACAAGCAGTCCGGACTGGGCCGCGAGTTCTCGATCGAGGGCGCCATCGCCGGCTTCACCCAGACCAAGCAGATCAACGTCAAGCTCGGCTGAGTCCCGCCCGCCCGGGATAGTCCGACACAAGAGCGCCCTTGTTGGGCGGCCCGAAGGGCGCTCTGGTGTCGGACTATCCCGGCGGGTCAGGTGCGCTGGGGCTCCAAGTCGAGCCAGCGGGCGAGGTCGTCGATCTCGGCGTCGACCGCGCGCGTCATGGCCCGGGTGAACGGCACGTCCTCGTGGACGGCGTCGATCCAGAGCACCCCGGCCTTGCGGTCGGCGCTGGCGTCGAGCTTGCCCACCAACCGGTCGGCGTAGAGGATCGGCAGGGCGTAGTAGCCCCAGCGTCGCTTGGCCACGGGCTTGTACATCTCGAGCTGGTAGTCGAAGTCGAAGAGCTCGGCGGCCCGCTTGCGGTCGTGCACCAGCCGGTCGAACGGCGAGAGCAGCGCGGCCCGGCCGGCGAAGGCGCGATCGAGCTGATCGGGGTCGACCCGCCATTGCCCCTTGACCCCCTCGACGACGGCGGGTTCGCCGATCTCGCCGACGTCGTACGGCTCGCCCGGGACCTCGGCGACCCGGGCGCGGGCCAGGCCGAGGGCGCGCAGCCGCGACAGCGCCCGCTCGCGTCGGGCCTCGGGCGCGGGCACGACCAGGGGGTCGGGCCCCCAGACCCGCTCGACCAGGTCCCAGGTCCGGTCACGGCCGCGCCGCCCGGCGACCGCGACCTCGCCGCGGGCGACCATGAAGTCGAGCAGCCGGGTGACGTTCTTGTTGTTGGTCCACCCGCTCGAGCCCCACGGCACGGCACAGGTGTCCGGCAGCTCGCGGGAGGTCAGCGGGCCCGACTCGTCGAGCAGCTGCAGGATGTCCAGACGACACTCCTCGTTGGCGTCGACCCAGCCGCGGATCTGCTCCTGCCACGGGCGCAGCTCACCCTCGCCCGGCCAGTGGGCCATCTCGGCGCGGCACAGCGCCAGGTAGCGAGGGTGGCGGAGGTAGCCCTGGTGCTCGAGCAGCGCGTGGTCCTCGAGGCACGCGCGCAGGTCTCCCCCGTCGTACGCCGATCCGATCCGGCTCCACAGCACCAGGTCGGCGCTCGGCGCGACCGCCGCGATCGGGTCGATCTGCACCGCCGTGAGGTGCTCGACGACGTCGACGACGTCGTCGAGGCGCTCCGCGGTCAGCAGCTGCGCCCGGAGCGCGATCTGCCGCGCCTGGGCACGGGTCAGCTCGTGCACGCTCACGTGCGGAGCCTAGGGCGCCACACCGACGGTCGGACCAGGACCGGGCCAGGACCAGGCCAGGATCAGGCCAGGATCAGGGCAGTCGCAGGGCTGGGCCGAGGTTGTCGGCGAGGTAGCGCCGCAGCGTGTCGTCGTCGCGGGTGTGGGCGGAGCGGTAGGCCATCAGGGAGAGCAGCCAGCGCAGCACGGTCTCGGCGATCTCGTCGATCCGCTCCGTCGCCTCGGCGTCTCCGCGCACCAGCGGCTCGATGAAGGCCCTGGTCAGGGTGAGCGTCTCCTCCGAGATGACGCCGCCCCGCGCGGCACCGGCCTGGGTGCTCACCTCGACGACGAGGGACGCGACCGGGTCGGTGGATGCTGCTCGGTAGAAGGCCACGATCGCCTCGATGACGGCGTACGTCGGACCGGAGGCCGCCGCCGCCCGCGCGGCGACCTCGCGGGAGAGTCGCAGCGCGGCCTCCTCGACGGCGGCGTGGACCAGCTCGTCGCGATCCGCGAAGTGGGAGTAGATCGTCTGGCGCGACATGCCCGACTCCCGCGAGACGTCGGCGATCGAGACCTTGCGCGACGCCGCGCGACGCAGGCACCCGATGGTCGCCTCGACGAGGCGCTCCCGGGTGTCCGGCAGGTGATTGGACATAACGCTGGACATTTGTCCATTGTACTGTCAAGCCACCCGAGGAGAGGTCCCCTGTTTCATGTCTGTGACGCATGCTGATTACCGGTTGAGTCAGTTGGATCAGCTGGAGGCGGAGTCGATCCATATTTTCCGTGAGGTCGCGGCTGAGTTCGAGA
>WLIH01000154.1 GCA_009702305.1 Actinomycetota bacterium
GACCCGGCCGGCGGCGTACGCCGTGCGCGAGGACATGCTGCGTGCGGTCGGTGCCGATCCGCACGACCCGACACCGACCGCCACGATGATCGACCACGAGGCCGTCGACGCCCTGCGAGTGGAGTACCGCCGCGTCCTGCTGCGCCTGGCCGCGCGCGACCTGGCGCACCACCTCGGGGTGGACGATGCCGCGGCCGAGCTCTCCGACCTGGCCGCCGCGACCCTCGAGGCTGCGCTCGCGATCGCGCGGCAACGGCTGGGCGAGGCGGCCGCATCGACGCGGCTGGCCGTGATCGCGATGGGCAAGTGCGGCGGGCACGAGCTCAACTACGTCTCGGACGTCGACGTCATCTTCGCCTACGAGCCGGCCGACGGTCCCGACGGACCGGTGTCCGACGCCGTGGCCAACCGGGCCGCGACCCAGCTCGCGAGCCACCTGATCCGGATCTGCTCCGAGCCGACCGCCGAGGGCGAGATCTGGCCGGTCGACGCCGCGCTGCGACCCGAGGGCAAGGCCGGTCCGCTGGTGCGCACCGTCGCCAGCCACCAGGGTTACTACGAGCGATGGGCCAAGACCTGGGAGTTCCAGGCGCTGCTCAAGGCTCGCGCCGTCGCCGGCGACGCCGAGGTCGGCGCGGCCTACCTCGCGACCATGGGGCCGATGGTGTGGACCGCCGCCGAGCGGGAGGGCTTCGTCGAGGGCACCCAGGCGATGCGTCGCCGGGTGCTCGACCACATCCCGGCCCGCGAGGCCGAGCGTCAGCTCAAGCTCGGCTCCGGTGGGCTGCGTGACGTCGAGTTCGCCGTCCAGCTGCTGCAGCTCGTGCACGGGCGCGGCGACGCGTCGGTCCGGCCGCCGACCACGCTCAGCGCCCTGGCCGAGCTGACCCGGGGTGGGTACGTCGGTCGCGAGGACGGCGAGGCGCTGCACGCGGCGTACGCCTTCCTGCGCACCCTCGAGCACCGGATGCAGCTCCACCAGCTGCGCCGCCTGCACGTCGTGCCCAGCGACGAGCCGTCCCTGCGCCGCCTGGGGCGCAGCATGGGCTTCCTCAAGGAGCCGGTGGAGTCGCTCGACAAGGCCTGGCAGCACCATCGCCGGGAGGTGCGGCGGCTGCACCAGAAGATCTTCTACCGCCCGCTCCTGACGGCCGTCGCGCGGATCCCCGGCGCCGACGCTCACCTCTCGCTCGCAGCTGCGCGCGAGCGGCTCGCCGCGCTGGGCTACCTCGACCCCGACGCCGCCCTGCGCCACCTCGAGGCCCTCACCGAGGGTGTCTCGCGCACTGCCAGCATCCAGCGCACGCTGCTGCCGGTGATGCTGCAGTGGTTCGCCGAGGGGGCCGATCCCGATGCCGGGCTGTTCGGCTTCCGGCGCATCAGCGAGAGCCTCGGCGACTCGCCGTGGTACCTCAAGACCCTGCGCGACGAGGGCCAGGTCGCCGAGCGCCTCGCCCACGTGCTCGCCACCTCGCAGTACGCCACGGGTCTGCTCGAGCGCGAGCCGCAGGGGGTGCGGATGCTCGGCGAGAGCCTGGCCCCGCTGGCGGCCGACGCGCTCGTCGACGAGATGCGCGCGGCCGCCGCCCGTCGTTCCGAGCCGGAGCGGGCCGTGCGCGCCCTGCGGGCGATCCGGCGCCGCGAGCTCTTCCGGATCGCGGCCGGCGACCTGCTCGGGGTCACCGACGTCGCCGACGTCGGCGCCGGTCTGTCGCGCCTGACCGACGCCACCCTCGAGGCGACGCTGGGCGTGGTCGAGGCGCAGGTGTGCCGCCAGCGCGACCTTGACCGGGCGCCGACGCGGATCGCCATCGTCGCGATGGGCCGCTACGGCGGCTTCGAGCTCTCCTACGGCAGCGACGCCGACGTGCTGTTCGTCCACGAGCCGCTACCGGGTGTCGACCAGCACCTGGCGACGACGTACGCGCAGGCGGTGGTGGGCGAGCTGCGCCGGCTGCTGGCCCTGCCGGGCGCCGACCCGGCGCTCGTCGTCGACGCCGACCTGCGCCCCGAGGGCAAGCAGGGAGCCCTGGTGCGCACCCTCGACTCCTATGCCGCCTACTACGCCAAGTGGTCGAAGGTGTGGGAGGCGCAGGCGCTGCTGCGCGCCGACGCCGCGGTCGGCGACGAGGGGCTGCGAGGCCGTTTCGAGGCGCTCGTCGACCCGTTGCGCTACCCCGCCGACGGCATCACCGCGGACGACGTGCACGAGGTGCGCCGGATCAAGGCGCGCGTCGATGCCGAGCGGCTGCCCCGCGGCGCCGACCCGCACACCCATCTCAAGCTGGGTCGCGGTGGGCTCGCCGACATCGAGTGGACCGTGCAGCTGCTGCAGATGAGGTACGCCGGACAGGTGCCGGGGCTGCGCACACCGCGCACAATGCCCGCGCTCGCGGCGGCCCGCGAGGCGGGTCTGGTCGCTCCCGACGACGCCGACGTCCTGCAGCAGGCGTGGCGGGCGGTGAGCCGGATCCGCAACGCGGTCACGCTGGTGCGCGGCAAGCCGAGCGACCAGCTGCCCAGCGATCCGCGCGAGCGGGCCGCCGTCGCGAGCATCCTCGGCTACCCGCACGGATCGTCGGAGGCCATGGTCGACGACCACCTGCGCACCACCCGCCAGGCGCGCGCCGTCGTCGACCGGGTGTTCTGGGAGTAGGCGCCGGGCATCGCCTGCCGGAGGGGTCCCGCTGCTGGGACGGGCGCGCTAGGTTCGCGCCATGGACTCCACCGCAGACAAGGCCATCCACCTTCTCGGGCTGCACCGCGACCCCACGCTGCTGACCGTCGTCAACGTCTGGGACGTGATCAGCGCGCAGGTCGTCGCCGACACGACCGGCACCACGGCACTGGCTACGGCCAGCCACTCGATCGCCGCCTCCTACGGCTACGAGGACGGCGAGAACATCCCCGTCGAGCTGATGATCGAGGCGGTCGGCCGGATCGCCGCGGCCGTCGACCTGCCGGTCTCCGCCGACCTGGAGGGCGGCTACGGCAACGCCGCCGAGACCGTGCGCCGAGCGATCGGCGTCGGCATCGTGGGCGCCAACATCGAGGACCAGATGCGCCCGCTCGCCGAGGCCGCCACCCAGGTCGAGGAGATCATGGCGGCCGCCGACGAGGAGGGCATCGACTTCGTCCTCAACGCCCGCACCGACGCGTTCGTGAAGGCCGGCGACCGCGACCCGGCCGAGGTGCTCGCCGACGCCGTCGAGCGCGGCAAGGCCTACCTCGCGGCCGGCGCCCCGACGGTCTTCGTGCCGGGTCGCCTCGACGAGCACCAGGTCACCACGCTGGTCGACGCCTACGGTCCCCAGCGGCTCACGCTGATCGGCGTGCCCGGGTCGCTGTCGCTCGCGCGGCTCGAGGAGCTCGGCGTCGCGCGGGTCTCCTACGGCCCGATCAGCCAGCGGGTGGCGCTGACGGCGCTGCAGGAGTTCGTCGAGGAGATCCACCGCGGTGGCGTCGTACCCGAGGGCACCCGCCCCCTCAACTGACCCCACCCCACGCGTCACCCGGGCCCCACCGGCCAGGGACTCCCTGCACTTGGCGGGCACTGCAGTCCCTGCCAACACCAGGGATACCCGGTCGGCCGGGTATCCCCACCGCAGCCGTGGGATGATCTGCGCCATGCAGCCCCGCCTCGACCCCGTCGTGGTGTGGCTGCGCGCCCTGGCCGTGGCGGCCCTGACCCTGCTGCTCGGGATCGCCGGCCACGTGAGCGCCGACGGTCTGCTGCCCGGCCCGGCGGTGCTCGTGCTGCTGGGCGCGATCACGCTCGTGACGTGCGCCGCCCTGCTCGCCCGGCCGGCCTCCACGCCGCGGGTGGTCGCGATGCTGGTGGGTGGGCAGACGGTCATCCACCTCGCGCTGACCCTCACCGCCGGCCACACCGGGGATCCCACGGGCGTCGTCGCCCGGGTCACGGGCGTCAGCGGCGCGCTGCCGGTCGTCAACGGCCGCCGAGTCGGCTCGCTCCAGGACTCCTACGACGTCGCCTCGACGACCGACGCGGTCGCCCCCGGCCTGCCGATCGCCCACCTGGCCTCGGATCTGAGCGCCCACGCGCCGATGATGGCCGCCCACCTGGCCGCCGCGGCGCTGGTCGGGCTGTGGCTGGCCATCGGTGAGCGGTGCCTGCGCACCCTCCTGGTGCTCGCGTCCGCCTCGATCGTGAGTCCGCTGCTGCGGGCCTGCGCGCTGCTGCGCCCGCCCGCCGTGCGCCTGCCCGCGCGCCCCCTGATCTCCACCGAGTCGCCCCGTCCTGCGGGCACGACCCGGATCGCTCGCCACGTCGTACGCCGCGGGCCACCGCTGCTCCTCGCCGGCTGACGCCCCCGGACCACTCGGGGCCGACGCCGGACCGACGTCCCTGCGCGACCGAGCGTGGCCACGAGCCCGCCCGGCCGCGTCGTCCCGCGTGCCGCCTGGGCGCGCGTCCCCGAGGAGTACCCATGACCGACGTCTCTGCGCCGACCACCGACCCGGCGCCCGACCCCACCCGCCCCGACAAGCCCGCGCGTGCTGCCGACCGCAGCCGCTCCGGTCTCTTTCGCGCCGTCTGGCGCTGGCACTTCTTCGCCAGCTTCCTGGTGGTGCCGATCCTGCTCCTGCTGGCCACCACCGGCCTGATCTACCTGTTCCGCTTCCAGCTCGAGCCGCTGCTGCACGCCGACCTCATGCGCATCGACGAGCCGGGCGCCAATCAGGTCAGCCAGCCCTACTCTGCCCAGGAGGCGGCCGTCGCGGGCGCCTACCCCGACTACACGATCGTCTCGATGACCGAGCCGCTCGAACCCGACCACTCCACCCGCTTCTCGACGATCACCCCGGACGGCGAGACCCGCGACGTCTACGTCGACCCGTACGGCCCGGAGGTCCTCGGCTCGCTCAATCCCGACACGACCTTGTCGGGGATCGCGGTGCGGCTGCACGGCGAGCTGATGGTCGGCCCGTGGGGCGACTACGTCATCGAGCTCGGCGCCTGCTGGGCGGTCGTGATGGCACTGACCGGCTACTACCTCTTCGTGCGCGGCTGGCGCGCCCGTCGCCGGGCCCGGTCGAAGAAGCGACCGGGCAGCGCGCTGCGCTCGCGGCACGGCCTGGTCGGCGCGTTCGTCGGTGCGTCACTGCTCTTCCTGCTGGTCTCCGGCCTGCCGTGGACCGGCTTCTGGGGCGCGAAGGTGCAGCAGCTCGCGACCGACAACGGCTCCTCGATGTGGAGCACCGACCCGGGCGCCCTCTCCGACCCGACCTCGACCCTCGACGAGTCGCTGCCGCACAGCCACCACACCGACGTGCCGTGGGCACAGGGCGCCTCCGAGGTCCCGGCCTCGCAGGGTGACCCCGATGGCAACGTCGCGAACGTCGACACTGCCGTGTACGTCGCCGACCAGGAGGGCCTGCGCCACCCGTACACGATCGCGATGCCCGGTGACGAGGGCGGCGTGTTCTCGGTGATCGGCTACGCCTTCGACGCGCCCTCCGACGAAGAGACCGTGCACGTCGACCGCTATGGCGGCGCCGTTGTGTCGACCTACGGCTTCGACGACTACCCGGTGCTGGCCAAGGTGGTCTCGCAGGGCATCGGCCTCCACGAGGGGCGCAGCCTCGGGCTGTGGTCGTTCTGGGGCTCGGCGCTGTCGTGTCTGGCGATCATCTTCATGTGCGTGTCGGGGCCGCTGATGTGGTGGCGACGCCGTCCGGCCAAGGCCGACTCGATCCGGGCGCCGCGCGGACGCATGCCGCTCAAGGCCACGCCGGTGCTGGTGGTCGGGCTCGTCGCGCTCGGCGTCTTCCTGCCGTTCTTCGGTGCCTCGTTGCTGCTCGTGCTGCTGCTCGACCAGCTGGTGCTGCGCCGGGTGCCGGCGTTGAGCGGTTGGTTCGACGTCACCTGACCGGCTGAGCGGTCCGACGGGGGCCGTCGTCGCTTGAGGCGATCTTGCGATTGCCTTGCGACGACGGTGCCCCCGGTCATTTCCGTTCCTTGAGGTCGGCGCGGCACAGTGATCCTCGACCGGCAGACGGTGTCTGCGCAGTCCGCGTCAGGGAGGGCGTCGTCATGGGGGAGGACCAGCAGCCGCTGTCGGTGGCCGGGTCGTGCGAGAGGGCGTGGTGAGCGTGTTCGACGAGGAGGCGCTGATCAAGCTCGGCCGCGACCTGACCAACATGCGCTTCGCGCTGCAGTTCGCGCAGCGCTACCGCACGATGCTGGCTCAACGCGTCGACCGCATCCTGCTCGCCCTGCAGGAGGACGACGCCGTCGAGGCGATGGACGCGACGCTCAGCCTGAAGGTCGCCTCCACGACGGTCGGCACCGTCGAGCTCGCCGACCTCGCCCTGCTCATCGAGGTCGACGTACGCAGCCGGGAGCTCGCCCGCGCCCGTGAGCTCGCCGCGCGTCTGCCCGACGCTGCCGCGCGCGCCGACCGGGCACTGGCCGACTACCTCGTGGCCTGAGCCCAGCGCGACGGCCTCAGATCGACTCCATGCGGTAGCCGACGCCGCGCACCGTGTGGATCAGGGCAGCGCCGCTGGCCTTGGTCAGCTTGCGCCGCAGGTTGCCGACGTGCACCTCGACCAGGTGGGTGTCGGCGCCCCACTCGGTGCCCCAGACCGCGCGCAGCAACGCCTCGCGGGTCCACACCCGGGCCGGCGTGCGCATCAGCTCGGTGAGCAGATC
>WLIH01000155.1 GCA_009702305.1 Actinomycetota bacterium
AGACCGGGCTCGTGGGGGCGCACCGAGGTGTACGGCGTGCAGGTCAGCTCGGCGTACCGCAGGCTCTGCGTCGTCGCCATCTCGCGCGCGATCTCGTAGGTCAGGTAGCGGATGTCCTCGGGGGTGCGCACCAGGTCGACGACGGCGAGGTAGACGGTCACGAAGTGCGCGAAGTCGCTGAACTCGAAGAAGCGCCGCAGCTCGTCGGGGTCGCTCGGCACCGTGCCGGGGTGCCGCTCGGCGAGCTCGCTGACGATGCGCGGCGAGGCCGAGCCGACGTGGTGCACGTGGAGCTCCGCCTTCGGCAGGGCGGCGATGAACGCGGTCAGGTCCGGGGTCATGCCCCGGATCGTGTCACTCGACCTGCGCGATGATCGAGTCGGCGAGTTCCTGCATCGAGGCGTCCTGGACGACCTTGCCGTCGACCAGCACCGTGGGGGTGCCGTTGACGCCGGCGTCGATCGCCGCCTGGGTCGCCTCGGTGACCCAAGACTTCATGCTCAGGTCCTCGATGCCCGGGCGGACGTCGGCCTCCGTCGCGCCCGCCTCGACGGCCTTCTCGACGAGCCAGTCGTCGTCGGGGAACGGCCCCGACTCCGAGGGCTGAGACGCGTAGATCAGGTCGTGGAACTTCTTGGCCACCTCGGGTCCCGCTGCGTCCAGCACGACGGCGAACGCATTGGTCGCCCGGACGGGGTAGTCGCTGATCCGGCTCAACAGGTCGAACGGGCGGTAGTCGACCTGCACCTTGCCCTGCTCGGCCAGCTTCGCGAGGCGCTCGTGGGAGGCCGCCTCCAGCTCGCCGCAGAACGGGCACAGGAAGTCCTCGTAGATCACGACCTGGTGGGGTGCGTCGGCGTCGCCGATGGTCACGCCGTACTCCGCCTGGGCCGCGGTGGGCGCCGCCACCTCCGTGCTGTCGTCGCGAGCGCGCTGGATCGCGAAGCCGGCACCGATGATCAGCACCATCGCGAGGACGACTCCGAGCACGCTCAGCTGCGTGCGACGGCGCTCGGCCCGCTGCTGCTGACGCAACGCCTCGGCGGCCTTGGCGGCGCGCTCATCGGACTTCTTGGACATGACGACTCTCCTCAGCAGCGGGGACCGTCGCGGCGCGACGGAAGAGCAGGTTGTCGAGCGCGAGCCGGGAGCGGCCCTGCCACACGACGTACGCCGACGCGAGCAGCAGCGCGACGTCGCGCGCGATCTCCCACGGGTAGGCGGACGAGGCCCCGGGGTCGGCGCCGCCGCCGCCGAAGCAGCCGCAGTCGATCTCGAGGCCGCGCGCCCAGGCCGAGGCGATGCCGACGATGAAGGCCACGAACAGGACGCCGGAGACGACCGCGGCACCCCTGGTGAGCACGCCCAGCACGAGCGCGGCCCCCACGACGACCTCGACGACGGGGAGCAGCTGCCCGACGGTGGGGACCACGCTCTCGGGCAGCAGGTCGTAGGCGCGCACGGCCGCGATGCTCTGGTAGGGGTCGGGGAGCTTGAGCGCACCGGCGACGATCCAGACGCCTCCGGTGACCAGGCGTGCGACCAGCGCGACCCACTGACGGACGGACTCGCTCACGGCCACGAGAGTAGACAGCCAGGCTGAGCGCGCGCTGAGAGCCGGGAGCCGTCCGGCGTAGGGTGAGCGACCATGAGCGACCGACTGGTCTGGATCGACTGCGAGATGACGGGCCTCGACCTCGGGGCCGACGCCCTGATCGAGGTGGCCGCCCTGGTGACCGACTTCGACCTCAACGTCCTGGGCGAGGGCGTCGACATCGTCGTCAAGCCGCCGGCCGAGGCGCTCGAGCAGATGAACGACTTCGTGCGCGAGATGCACGAGAAGTCCGGCCTGCTGGTCGAGCTCGACCAGGGCGTCAGCCTCGCGGAGGCGGAGGAGAAGGTCCTCGCCTACCTCCGCGAGCACTGCCCCGCCGGCAGCCGCCCTCCGCTGGCGGGCAACACCGTCGGCACCGACAGGGCGTTCATCGCCCGCGACATGGGCGAGCTGGAGACCTTCCTGCACTACCGGATCGTCGACGTCTCCTCGATCAAGGAGCTGTCGCGGCGGTGGTTCCCCCGCGCCTACTACTCGGCCCCCGACAAGCAGGGCAACCACCGCGCGCTCGCCGACATCCAGGAGAGCATCGAGGAGCTGCGCTACTACCGCGAGGCCGTCTTCGCCGCCTCCCCCGGGCCTGACACCGACACGGCTCGCGCGATCGCGGCCAAGCACCGTGGCTCGGTGACCGGGCTCGATTCCGCACCCGCCTGACCGATCCCCTACACTCGTCGCGGCTCCCGACCTCCGGCCGGGCGTCATGGTGGGTATAGCTCAGCTGGTAGAGCGCCGCCTTGTGGTGGCGGATGTCGCGGGTTCGAGTCCCGTTACTCACCCTGATGGTGTTGAGCCCCTGACCTGCACTTGTCAGGTCAGGGGCTCGCCCTTGTCAGCAAGGTTCCCCCTTGTGGGCACCTTGGGGGCAGAGATTTCATCGAGGCGTTGGTGTGCAGTGATTGGGCATCTCCGCAGACTCCGAACGGTCCAGCCGGTCAGTTTCCCAATGATCGGAGCAAACCGTGTGGATCGAGCAGCGTTCCCAGCAGCACCGCGTGTCCGACCGCACCCGCCAGGCGAGCGGCCCGAAGAAGTCCTTCGCACCGTTCCGCACGCGCGAGCAGGCTCAAGCCTTCATTCAGCTAGCCCGAGCCAGCACGCTCTCAGGAGCGATCGCCTTTGTGCGCGACCCTCAGCCCGCGCACGTCCACGTGTAGCCGGCGCGCGGCCTAGCTGCCGGTGAGGGCTCAAGGGTGCGCGTGGGCGTGAGCAGGCCGGCGAGATTCACGCGGGGAGAGTCCCACGCCTCGTGCCAGGGTTCATCCAATCAGTGAAGTCGCTTGGCGTCGTCATGACCGCGGTCTCCGCCCTCCGACACCCTCAGCATCCGGTCAGCCTGGCGCGTGTGCCGTCGCGGGCGATGACCCGACCCCGGCGATCCAGCCATGCGAGGCGGAATCTGGCGATCCCGCAGGAGAGAAAGGTCGGGATCAGCGGGGATCTCGTCCAGACAGCCCCGGGATGTCCAACGCGGCCAGCAGCGATCTCCACCGAGCCCACCATCAGTCGGTACGACGCAGCCGCAGGGGGCGACTTCACCACCAATGGAGCCCGCTTGCCGACCATCACCTTGGCCGGTGCCAGCAACGACTTGCCCAACACCACCGGCTTGGTCGCCTTCGACGTCGACCGCGACATCACATACCCCGGTGCCCGCAACGTCACCCGCACCGACAACGCCTTGCCAAGCTGACCCGCACCTGGGCGGAACACCCGCCGCGACGCACCCCTGATCGGGACACCATCAGCAAGCCAGCGCACCCGAACCTTCAACCCAGGCACACCAGGAGCAACCCGAGCCGACGTGGCAGCCGTGGCCACCACCCCCACGTCGAGGCGTAACTTGCGCCCCGTCACCGGAATGCCGCCACGCAATCCAACGATCATCGGACGCTCCCGCAGCAGGGACCCGAGCTGGACCTCACCAGCACCACCGGGGAACCGGTACGTCGCGACCCGTGTCTCATAGCCCGGTGCCGTGATCGTCACGACCAACTGCAACTCGAGCCCGGCGTATTCAGCCGGGACCAGATACTCAGCCGAGTCCGCACCCGCGATATCAAGCAACGTGCCGTCAGCCAACACGACCTGCCACTGATATGCAGCAGACGCACCCGCCACGGCCGGCAACTCGACCACCGCAGCCAACGTGCCACCCACCACCGGCCTACCCACCAC
Source organism: Actinomycetota bacterium (assembly GCA_009702305.1). Classification (GTDB taxonomy): domain Bacteria; phylum Actinomycetota; class Actinomycetes; order Propionibacteriales; family Nocardioidaceae; genus Nocardioides. Next base: position 3,794 of record WLIH01000155.1, read on the forward strand.
ACTCGGCGGGGCCGTCGGCGGCAACGGCAACTCCGGCTCCGGGTCAGGCGTCGGTGTCGGTGTCGGCGCACCTCCACCACCGTCCCCACCCGGCGGGACCACCACCGGGACCGCGGTCCACTGGGCAAACAGGCTCACCGGCACCGGCGTCCCGTCGACCGAGGTCTTCGTCGTCAACGAACTCAGCCCAGTCGCCGCCGTCACTTGGGTGCCGCCCGTCGCCGCGGTGAACCACCCAGCGAAGGTGAACCCAGCCCACGTCGGGATCGGCAGGACCGAACCCCCAGCGGCCACGGAGTCAGCCAGCGCCCGCACGTCGGCCGGCGCCTCGCCCGTCGCGCCCGCCAGGTCGAACGTCAACGCATAGTTGCGACCCTTGATCGACGTCGGCAGAGCTGCGGTCGGGATCGTGATCGCACCGTTGTTCACGATGCCTCCGGTGTCGGCCGTGACCGAACCCTTGCCGGTGCTGGCCAGCGTGCCGCCCTCACCCACGGTGAGCGTGTGCGTGCCCAACCCGAGTGTCCCGGTCACCGTCAACGTGCCACCGGCGATCGTGAGATCACCGGCCGCGGTGAGGTCACCGAGCGTCAAGGCCCGACCGTTGAGGTCGATGGAGGCCGCACACGTGCCGCTCACGGCGTCGGTCAGCGTGGCCGGGCCGGCGAGCTTGATCGACACCGGCGCCGTGATCCCGCCACCACAGGTCAGCGCCTCCGCAAGCTCGGCAGCCGAGGAGACCTCGGTGATCGGCGGACGGTCGGCGTACTGCGGATACAACGTGACCGTCGTCGCCTGACCATCCGTGGTCGAGCCTGCCCCGAGCCCGCTCGTGGCAGTGACATAGGTCGGCGTCGTGCCTGGGTTCTCGGTCGTGGTCCAACCGAGGAACTTCTTGCCCTCGACCACTGGTCCGGCCGGGAAGGTCGCGCCGGCGCCGTCGAACGAACCGGCCGTCACCAAGGTGCCGTCGATCGTGCCCGCGGGCGCGACCGAGAACACCAGACCGCGGTACTTGGTTGCCTCGACGAACGGCACCTTCACCGCGCCCTCGACCTGCAGGACGCTGCCCAAATTGCCCTCGATCGAGGCATTCCTCGAGCCGACGATGGTCGCCGTGCTCGCCACCGTCAGGCGGTAGTCGCCGAGCTTCGAGGCACCGGTGACCCCCAGTGTGCCACCACGCACCGTGAGGGCGGCGCCCAGCTTGACGCCAGCGAGCGTGACCTCCTGGCCGTTGAGATCCAGCACGCTCTCGGTGTCACCGAAGTCGATGACCTCGTCCGTGACGAGCGGTCCGATGAGCTTGATCAGCCCTGTTGGCGCCGCGATCGCCTCCTTCAAACCCGTCAGGTCCGAGACCTCGGCGCTGATCGGCGTCCACCGGGCCGTCACCGTGCGAGCGCCCGGGGAGACGCGACCGTCGATCGACGTGGCCGACGGCAGGGTCGTCGTGGCGGTGAAGACCTCGTCACCGACGTACCAGCCGTCGAAGGTGTAGCCCGGACGCGTCGGCGTCGGCAACTCGCGGCCTCCGGCAGTGAGGGTGGCCGCATAGATCCGAGGCGAGCCAGCGACCCCGTCCGGCAGAGCACCAGCGCCCACATCGAAAGTGACGATCGCGTTGTTCGGCGCCACAGGAGCCTTCACCCCAGCCAGGTCACCGAGGATCACACCGTCGTTGGTCACCGTGGCGGAGCCGTCGATGCCGCGCACTCTGATTTCATTCGCGACCGCGACCTCGAGCACACCGTTGGCGCCGATCGTGACCGAGGTGCGATCTGTGGACAGGCCGCGCACCACGGCCCGGCCGCCTCGCACCTCGAATGTGCCGAGGACGCCGTCCTCGAGGCCCCCGATCGCCGTCGAGCCGGGCTCTTCGGCGAGGGCGGTGAGCGCGCCGCCAGTGACGACGACCGACCCCGCGGCGGTGTCGCCGGACGCCGCACCGATGCCCGGCTGATGGGGCGATGCGGTCACCGACAGGCGACCCGAGGCGACCTTGAGGGTGCTCGCGCCCGCGAGCCGGACACCCGGCCCGGCCGGACCCTCCTCGGAGGGTGCCACCGTGAGCGTCCCACCAGGGTCGGAGGTCGTCGAGGTGGTGTCCTTGATCGTGAGTGCGCCGGGCGCGACCACGATCGAGTCGAGGCTGAGGTCGTGGCCGCCCAGGTCGAGCACCAACGGCTCCTTGCCATTCGACCCGGCGGGGACGGTCAGCGATCCCGCGGGCGCGGCGATGTCGTCCGAGAGGCGAATCGTGGTGCTCTGACCCTCACCGGTGCCGAACGTCGCCAGCTCCGCCTGGAGCTCGGCCAGCGAGCCAGCCAGAGCGACGCCCTTCTTGAGCACGACGGGGTAGAGGGCAGTGATGCCCTCGGCCAGCACTGTCGCCGTGCCGATCCGTGAGCCGCCCGAGGGGGTGGTGCCCCATCGCACGTACTCGTCATCGGCGACCACGATCTCCGGGAACTCCAGACCCACCGCATCGAGGCTGGTGCCGAAGATCGTCTTCGTCACGGTGGTCCCACCAGGCGGGTTGAACGTCACCGTGCGAGTCGTGCCGGCCACGTTGGTCGCAGTCACCTCAATGTCTGTCGCTATCACACCGTTGTTGGTCAGCAGGCCCTCACCGGTGATCGCGGCGATGGCCTTGCCGGCCTTGCGCAGGTCACCCTTCGCACCGACCGTGAACGTGGTGCCGGTCGGAAGCACCTGCACGCCACCGATGTCGAGCCGAGCGTTGATCGTCACCTTGCCGCCGACCCCGCCCTGCCCCAGAGCGAATGGCGCGGCGTCCGTTGTGACCTCAGAGCGATCGACGGTGAGCAACCCGTAGGTCAGTCCGCCGGTGCCCGGCTGA
>WLIH01000156.1 GCA_009702305.1 Actinomycetota bacterium
GAGCCAGTCACCCATGGCGACCATCCAACCAGGTGATCAGCGAGTGCTGGACGGCCGGTCGGCCGGGTCCTCGGGCTGCTCGTGGGGCTGGTGCGCGGCCTGGTCGGCGGCCTCGATCGTCGGCAACGAGCCGACCGCTCTCGACATCACGTCGCCGAGCCACTCGCCCTGGGCAGGCGTCTCACCGCGGTGCGGGAAGGCGACGTAGAAGATCACCAGACCGGCGAGCAGGACGATGACGGCCATGGCGATGGCGATGACGAGCACGAGGAACCCTTCCGAGACTGCGCGACCGCGAGCGCGGACAACCCGAGGTTGGCACACCCCTGGTGGCTGGACTCATTCGCGAGCTGTCAGGAGAGGTTGTGCCGGAGGAGCAGGTCACGCCAAACGACCAGACCACCACCCGTAAAGCACCCCCGAATACCCTCGGTGTGGAATCATCCGGCCTCGGCTGTCGCCTGCGCATTTGCCAGAGTGGCGCCACTCCCCCTCCAGCAGAAGTGGTGATGTTCCATGCCTCAGGGCGCCGAGATCGTCTTTCTCCTCGTCTTTCTACTCATCGTGGCAGCCGCCATCGGCGGCGTCTCCTTGATGCGCCGCCGGCCAGCGCCCGTTCCGCAGATGTCTGTTGACTCGACGCAAGGGACGTCCCCAACTGCCCCCGGGATCCAGGCAGTCGGTACGAACGGCTTCGCCATCGCCTCGATGATCCTTGGCATCATCGGCGTTGCGCTGCTCGGATTGATTTTCGGCCTTGTCGCTCTCTCCCGCATCGCGAAGACCGGCGAGGCGGGCCGGGGGATGGCGATCACCGGGATCGTCACCTCGATCGCCTGGATGTTGCTCAGCGCCGTCCTCGTCGTGCTTATCGCGTCGTCCTAGGATCCGGTCGTGGTCAACATCACGCGGGTTGTCCGGAAGTTGTCGATTCTCTCGATCGTGCTCGTCGCGGCGGGATGTGGGCCAGAAGACACACCGGGGAATCAGACGTCGAGTTACGGCGAGGGGCAAGGTTCTGGGTCTTCCACCTCGGTGCCGGGGCAGCCACCACGAACTCCTTACACCGCCATCTACGTTGAACTAGTGGGCGGAGGCAGGAACCTAATTTTCTACGGCCTGGATGGGGCCTTGATCGACACCATCTCTACGCCTCCAAGTGACACCTGGTTGGTCCCCGGGGACGGCGAGTTCCAAACTGCTGGAGCCGACTACGCCGTGAATCGCGATTTCACGCAGATTGCCGGTCTCATTTCATACCCCTCGTCCGGCGACGTAGTACCTGGGGTGCTCGACATCGCTACAGGGCAGGTGACAGCCGCGGTCGCGCCCCCAGACCACAGCGCTTTCGAGTCGACAGAAACCGTGCGCTACGCCGAACCCGGATTCGACCCCGTCACCGGCGAGCTGTGGGCATTCGAGGTCCAGGACAGCACGGAGATCCTCACCAACATCACCACCGGCGTCACGGCCGGCAGCTTGGACGCCAGCGTTGGCGGCAATGCACTGGCATTCGCGCCCGGCCAAGAGATTCCGGCGACCTTTGAGGTGCCCTATGACACCCCGCCGCCGGGTGCCTGGGTTCAGGCAGCACCCATCACACTGACCGACCAGAGCGACTATGGATTCAACGAGGTCACCTTGGACTCGTCCGGGACCGGCACGTACGCGTTTGTTGCTGCCGACCCCAGCGGCGAGGGCCGAGCGATCTTCACCTGGGACGGACAGAGCACGCCGGTCCGTGTCAGCACGATTGACTCTGGCGAAGCGATGGCCCTGATCCGCTACGCAACAGCGGCGTAAGTCGAGATCGGTTACGGGCTAGCGTCGGCCACGTCTGCCTTTTCGGGAGCCTTCCTTTAGCACTGGCTGCGTACTTCTTCGGAGTGCTAGTCCGGCTCATTAGATGATCAATGCTGACCCAGCATGAGCCAAACAGGGGAGTTAGAGGTTCGCGTCAATCTGTTCGCACAGAGAAATGATTTGGGCGTCGGTCACATCACCGCGATCCATTCCGACGATCAGTTCCAGCCCAACGTCCCCGTGGGTCCATGCGACTGAGGGCGGCGCCTGAACACCATCGGCATTTTGTCCATCCATCCTGAAGCCACCGTCGCCCAAGTCCAGATCGCCGATGGTGAGGTCGGACTGCGACGAACTCTGATCCTTAAGTTGCGAGATAAACTCCAACCCGAACAACCCTAGATAGAGAGTGTCGGAGTCGCTTGTCTGGAAGATGCACATATCCGGCTCTGACGAGTACACCTCAAAAGACGAGTCGATCTCGGCCAGTACTTCGACCGTGATCAAGTCGCATGCGGAGAGGTCCGCAAGCTGCACATCTTCTTCCGAAGCGCTCGGTGAACTCGGAGAAGAATCGCCGGCGCCGGCCCCGTCTGCGGCACTGGCGCCTGCGGATCGCTCGTTGGACGTCGGCTCGTCGATTTCACCGCGACAACTGGAGACCGATGTGACTAGTAGCGCAAGTAGCGCTCCGGTCACCAACAATGACCTCTGCCTCAGCCACCGCACTGACTGACTCCGATCTCGGCGCACATTGTGGTCCGAACACTGCAATACGCCGACATGAGTTCGTGTACGTGCTTCAAACGCTGTCATCCTACTTTCGGTAAAGCCGTACCACCAGCCCGGATCAAAATCGCACGTCATCGGACACGGTGTGTGATGGTGCCCCCTTGTAGTCGCGGCGAATGCACTGTTGGCCGCTCGCCGTGTGCCGACATCCGATCTCTCTGCACCGATGCCGAGCGCCCCCGGCAACTTCGCGGTTGACCCCGCCCAGGATCTTGCCGCGCAGTCAGTCGACGGCTCGGAGCAGGGGCTCGACTGCGGCCCGGATCACGTCCGGCATCGGCGTGACCGGTCGCGCCGGGTCGGTGTCGTCGACGTACACGTGCACGAAGCGGCCCTCGGCCGCGGCCACGTCGGACTCGCCCTGGAAGAGCCCGATGCGGTAGACGACCGAGGAGCGTCCGACCTTGTCGACGACGAGCCCGGTCTCGACAGGTCTCGGGAAGCCGATCTCGCGGTAGTAGCGGCACGACGTCTCGGCGACGACACCGATCTGCGGCAGCGCGCGGATATCGAGCCCGGTGGCGTCGTAGAGGTGGGCGTTGACCGCCGTGTCGAAGAACTCGTAGTAGGTCGCGTTGTTGAGGTGGCCGTAGGCGTCGTCGTCTCGCCAGCGCGTGGTGACGGTGCGCCAGGCGACGTAGTCGGCGCGGGTGGGCGGGCCCGCCGGAGTCGGCATCAGGCGGGTTCGTTCTCGCGCAGCCGCTGGCTGATGACCGCCGAGACACCGTCGCCGCGCATCGTGACGCCATAGAGGGCGTCGCCGACCTCCATGGTGCGCTTCTGGTGGGTGATCACCAGGAGCTGGGAGTTCTCGCGGAGCTCCTCGTAGATCTCCAGCAGGCGACCGAGGTTGGTGTCGTCGAGCGCCGCCTCGACCTCGTCGAGGATGTAGAACGGCGAAGGTCGGGCCTTGAAGAGCGCCACCAGGAAGCAGACCGCCACCAGCGAGCGCTCACCGCCCGAGAGCAGGCTCAGACGCTTGACCTTCTTGCCGGCCGGCCGAGCCTCCACCTCGATGCCGGTGGCGAGCATGTCGCTGGGGTCGGTGAGCACCAACCGGCCCTCTCCCCCGGGAAAGAGGCGGGCGAAGGTCGAGTCGAAGGCGCGCTCCACGTCGGCGTACGCCTCGGTGAAGACCTCCTGCACGCGCGCATCGACCTCGGTGACGATGTCGAGCAGGTCCTTGCGGGTCTTGCGGAGGTCCTCGAGCTGCTCGGTGAGGAACTTGTGCCGCTCCTCCATCGCCGTGAACTCCTCGAGGGCGAGCGGGTTGACCTTGCCGAGCATCGTGAGCTCGCGCTCGGCGGTGCGCAGCCGCTTCTGCTGCTCCTCGCGCACGAACGGCACCGACTCGAGCTCCAGCCCGTCGTCGTCGGCGGCGGTGGGCGGGACGAGTTGGTCGGGGCCGTACTCCGCGACGAGCGCCTCGGCCGCGATGCCGAGCTCGTCGAGCGCGCGCTGCTCGAGCTGCTCGATGCGCATCCGCTGCTGGGCTCGCGCCATCTCGTCGCGGTGCACGGAGTTGACCAGCTCGTCGTGCTCCTTGGCGAGGTCGCGCAGGTCGCCGCGGACGCCGAGCAGCTCCTGCTCGCGGCCGCTGCGGGCGCGCTCGACGGCCGTCCGCGCCTGCGCCGCCTGGTGGATCGAGACCTCGAGACGGGCCAGGACCCAGACCACGGCGGCACCGACGGCCTCGGCCGCGCGACCCTCGCGGATCAGTCGCTCGCGACGCTCGGCGGCCCGGGCCCGAGCCTCGCGCTCCTGGGTCGCCGCCCGCAGCAGCGAGTCGGCGCGACCGTGCAGCGCACGCGCGCGCTCCTCGGAGGTGCGCAGCGCGAGTCGAGCGTCCATCTCCGCCTGACGGGCGGCCCGGGCGGCCTCGGCGAGCCGCTCCCGCTCGGTGGTGTCGGGCTCGTCGTCGGGGGCGTCCTCGGCCGCCGCGAGGCGGGCCTCGAGATCGGCCAGTCCGGCGAGGTCCTGGTCACGCGCTGCCTCGGCCTTCTCGATGGCCTGGGCGAGACGGTCGGCCTCGCCCCGCGCGGCTCGCGCCTGCGAGCCGTACTGGCCGAGCTCCTCGGCGACGGCCGCGAGCGTCGCGTCGGACTCGTGCAGTCGGGCGAGGGCGACGTCGACGCGCTTCTGGGCGTCGAGGCGAGCGGCCTCGAGGCGCGACATCTCGAAGCCGAGCCGCTCGCTCGTCGCGACCGCCTCGGCCAACCGCGCTCCCGCCTCGTCGACGGCGGCCTGGATCTCGATCAGGCTCGGCTGGCTGGAGGACCCGCCTGAGGCGAAGTGGGCGCCGAGCACGTCGCCGTCACGCGTCACCGCGGTGACGCTCGGCAGCGCTGCGACCAGCGCCCGGGCGCCGGCGAGGTCGTCGACCACGGCCGTGGCGCCGAGCAGACGGGCCAGGGCGGCCCGGAGGACGGCCGGGCACTCCACGACGTCGACGGCGTACGTCGCTCCGTCCGGCAGCTCCGGCAGGTCGAGGTCGGCGGCCGGTCCGCCCCCGAGGAGGATGCCGGCCCGTCCGAGGTCCTGCTCCTTGAGCACGGCGATAGCGGTGAGGGCCGCCTCGGCACTGCTGACGGCCACGGCGTCGGCTGCCGAGCCGAGCGCGCTGGCGATCGCGGCCTCGTAGCCGGCCTGCACGGTGAGGAGAGCGGCGACCGAGCCGAGGAGGCCGGAGACCGGGTCGGAGGCCGCCAGCAGCGCACCGGCGCCGTCCTTGCGGTTCAGGCCCATCTCGAGCGCGTCCTTGCGGGCGCTGAGACTGGCCCGGTCGCTGTCGGCCTGGCGGGCCTGGTCGCGGGCTTGGGCGAGCTGCTCCTCGATCTCGTCCAGGGCAGCCGAGGCGTCCTCGTGCTCGGCGTCGAGGCCCTCCTCGCCCGCATCGAGGCCGGCGACCTTCGTCTCGAGCGAGGTGAAGTCTCGCTGGGCGCGCTCCGCGCGGGCGGCGGCCTCCTCGCGGGCCAGGCCGAGGCGGCCCACCTCGTCGGCTGCGGCTGCGGCCCTCGACTTGATCGCGTTGACCTGACCGTGGAGTCGGGCCAGGCCTTCGCGGCGATCGGCAGCGGCCCGCTGCTGGCCGACGATGCGACGCTCCTCCTCGGCTGCGGCGTCCTCGGCCGTCTTGCGCGCGGACACGGCCGTCTCGAGCGCCGTCCGGTGGGCGTCGACCTCGGCGCCGATCTGCTGCTCCTGCTCGCGCACCCGCGCCGCCTGGGCCTCGAGCTCGTCGGGGTCACGGCCGGTCTCCGCCTCGATCTCGCGGGTGCCGGCGGCGTTGCGCACCCGCTCGGCGGCCAGCGACTGGGTGCCGCGCAGGCGCTCGCGCAGCCCGGACAGCGCGAACCACGTCTCCTGGGCCTGTGACAGCGCCGGCAGGTCCTCGCGCAGCGCCGCCTCCAGGGCGGCCTCCTGCTGGCGGGCCGCCGCGATCGCCGCCTCGACCTCCTCGCGTCGCGCCACCAGGAGCGTCTCATCGGCCATCTCCTGCTGCAGCGACGTGCTCAGGGTGACCAGGTCGTCGGCCAGCAGCCGGGCCTTCGCGTCGCGGGCGTCGGCCTGCACACCGGCGGCACGTCGTGCGACCTCGGCCTGCCGGCCCAGCGGCTTGAGCTGGCGCCGGATCTCGCTGAGCAGGTCGTTGAGGCGGGTGAGGTTGCCCTCGGTCGAGTCGAGCTTGCGGAGCGCCTTCTCCTTGCGCTTGCGGTGCTTGAGGACACCGGCGGCCTCCTCGATGAAGCCGCGGCGGTCCTCGGGGGTCGCGTGCAGGATCTGGTCGAGCTGGCCCTGCCCGACGATGACGTGCATCTCGCGGCCGATGCCGGAGTCGGAGAGCAGCTCCTGGACGTCGAGCAGTCGGCACGGGTCGCCGTTGATGGCGTACTCGGAGCCGCCGTTGCGGAACATGGTCCGCGAGATCGTGACCTCGGTGTAGTCGATCGGAAGCGCGCCGTCGGAGTTGTCGATGGTCAGCTGCACCTCGGCGCGGCCCAGCGGCGGGCGGCCGGACGTGCCGGCGAAGATGACGTCCTCCATCTTGCCGCCGCGCA
>WLIH01000157.1 GCA_009702305.1 Actinomycetota bacterium
AGCTTGCCGCGGTCGTCGATCTCGGCGATCTGGACCTGGATCTTCTGGCCCACCGAGACGACGTCCTCGACGGCGTCGACGCGCTTGCCGCCGGCCAGGCCGCGCAGCTTGCTGATGTGCAGCAGGCCGTCCTTGCCGGGCATCAGCGAGATGAACGCACCGAAGTTGGTCGTCTTGACGACCGTGCCGAGGTAGCGCTCGCCGATCTCGGGCATGGTCGGGTTGGCAATCGCGTTGACCGCCGCACGGGCGGCCTCGGCGGCCTCCCCGTTGGTCGCACCGATGTAGATCGTGCCGTCGTCCTCGATGGACAGCGACGCACCGGTGTCGTCCTGGATCTGGTTGATCACCTTGCCCTTCGGGCCGATGACCTCGCCGATCTTGTCGACAGGGATACGCACCGTGATGATGCGCGGCGCGTGCACCGACATCTCCTCGGGCTCGTCGATGGCCTCGGCCATGACGTCGAGGATCGCGTGGCGCGCGTCCTTGGCCTGCGTGAGCGCGGCACCGAGCACCTCGGCGGGGATGCCGTCGAGCTTGGTGTCGAGCTGCAGGGCCGTGACGAACTCGCGCGTGCCGGCGACCTTGAAGTCCATGTCACCGAACGCGTCCTCGGCGCCGAGGATGTCGGTCAGGGCGACGTACTGCGTGGTGCCGTCGACCTCGTCGGAGATCAGGCCCATCGCGATGCCGGCGACGGCAGCGCGAAGCGGGACGCCGGCCTGCAGCAGCGACAGCGTGGCGGCGCAGACCGAGCCCATCGAGGTGGAGCCGTTGGAGCCCATCGCCTCGGAGAGCTGACGGATCGCGTAGGGGAACTCCTCGCGCGTCGGCAGCACGGGCAGCAGCGCACGGCGCGCGAGCGCACCGTGGCCGACCTCGCGGCGCTTGGGCGAGCCCACGCGGCCGGTCTCGCCGGTCGAGAACGGCGGGAAGATGTACTTGTGCATGTAGCGGCGCGACTTCTCCGGGGAGAGAGTGTCGAGCTGCTGCTCCAGCTTGAGCATGTTGAGCGTGGTGACACCCAGGATCTGGGTCTCGCCGCGCTCGAAGAGCGCCGAGCCGTGCACGCGCGGGATCACGCCGACCTCGGCGTGCAGCGGGCGGATGTCGGCCAGGCCGCGACCGTCCATGCGGATCTTGTCGCGCAGGACGCGCTCGCGCATGACCTGCTTGCTGACCGAGCGGAACGCCGCGCCGATCTCCTTCTCGCGACCCTCGAACTGGCCGGCGAGCTTGTCGAGCACCGCTGCCTTGACCTCATCGGTCTTGGCCTCGCGCTCGAGCTTGTCGACGATAACCAGCGCGGCGGCGACGTCGCTCTTCGCGGCGGCCTCGACGGCGGCGTACACGTCGTCCTCGTAGTCGAGGAAGATCGGGAACTCCTGCACCGGCTTGGCGGCGACGTTGGCCAGCTCCTGCTGGGCCTCGCACAGCTGCTTGATGAAGGGCTTGGCGGCGTCGAGGCCACCGGCCACGACCTCCTCGGTCGGCGCCTGGACGCCGTTCTGGACCAGGGTCCAGGTCTGCTCGGTGGCCTCGGCCTCGACCATCATGATCGCGACGTCGCCGGTCTCGGTCACCCGGCCAGCGACGACCATGTCGAACACGGCCTCCTCGAGCTGGCTGTGCGACGGGAAGGCGACCCACTGGCCGTCGATGAGGGCGACACGCACGCCACCGACCGGGCCGGAGAACGGCAGGCCGGAGAGCTGGGTCGAGAGCGACGCGGCGTTGATCGCCAGCACGTCGTAGGGAGCGTCGGGGTTGAGCGCCATCACGGTGATGACGACCTGGACCTCGTTGCGCAGGCCCTTCTTGAACGTCGGGCGCAGCGGCCGGTCGATCAGGCGGCAGGTGAGGATCGCGTCCTCGCCCGGACGACCCTCGCTGCGGAAGAACGAGCCGGGGATCTGGCCCGCGGCGTACATCCGCTCCTCGACGTCGATCGTCAGGGGGAAGAAGTCGAAGTGGTCCTTGGGGTGCTTGCCGGCCGTGGTGGCCGAGAGCAGCATCGTGTCGTCGTCGAGGTACGCCGTCACGGCGCCGGCCGCCTGGCGGGCCAGCAGGCCGGTCTCGAACTTGATGGTGCGGGTGCCGAACTTGCCGTTGTCGAGCACGGTCTCGACGGCGGAGATCACGGGCTCAGCCGTGTGGTTCTCAGTCAAGGGGTGTCCTTGTTCTGTCGCGGAGCGATCCGCGGCGTCCCGCTGTGAGGCGGGGGTCCCTGCAACAGGGACTGGATGGATCCCGCCTGGACCCCTGACATCGGTGCAGGGGGGCCGATCTTCGATCGAGGCTCGCAGCGCCCCACGTGGGGCGGACTCTGAAAGCCACTACCGAGGACCGGGCCAGAACGTGCGGGTCGCTCCTGGGTGTGTAGTTCTTCAGTTGTGGATCGGGTGGTGCAGGTGGTGCGTGGGCTCCAGCCTAGTGCTGAGGGCCCGAAATGAGAGGGAGCGGCTGCCCGCACGGGGCAGCCGCTCGCCCCCGAGTCACGAGGTGGTCAGCGACGCAGACCGAGGCGCTCGATGATCGAGCGGTAACGGTTGATGTCGGTCTTGTTGAGGTAGTTGAGCAGGCGACGGCGCTGGCCGACGAGCAGCAGCAGGCCACGACGGCTGTGGTGGTCGTGCTTGTGCTGCTTGAGGTGGTCGGTCAGGTGGCTGATCCGGTAGCTGAGGAGCGCGATCTGCACCTCCGGCGAACCGGTGTCACCCTCGGACTTGCCGTACTCGGCGACGATCTTCTTCTTGGTCTCCGCGTCGGTTCCGATCGACATACGGGTTCCCCTTCCGGTTCGCTGCGCGGCGCGCCAGGGCTGATCCCTGGGCTCTCTCGATCCGCGGCCGTTCTGACGGCAACCGGAGAAGATTAGCCCGCGCGCGACACCAGGCCCAAAACGTCGTCCGCTCACCATGGCCGCGGCGCCGCCGGGGTGCGACGATGCGCGACATGTCCCTCCCCCGCCACCGCCCCGCCCAGCCGCAGCCGACCACCGGCACCAGGATCGGCGTCTGCAACCTCTGCGAGGCGATCTGCGGGATCGAGGTGAGCGTCGAGGACGGCGCCGTGACCGGCATCCGGGGCAACGTCGCCGACCCCCTCTCGCGCGGGCACATCTGCCCGAAGGGCGTCTCGATGGCCGACATCTACACCGACCCCGACCGGCTGCGCCGTCCGGTGCGCCGGATCGGTCGCGGCGCGGACGCGACGTGGGAGGAGATCGGCTGGGAGGAGGCCCTCGACCTGGTCGCGGACCGGCTCGCCGCCACGGTGGACGAGCACGGGCGCGACTCCGTCGGGATGTACCTCGGCAACCCCAACGCCCACTCGGTCGGCTTCGGCACGCACGGCACCGCGCTGGTGCGCTCGCTCAAGACCCGCAACAAGTTCAGCGCCACCTCGGTGGACCAGATGCCCCACCAGCTGCTGGCCTGGCAGCTCTACGGCCACCAGCTGCTGATGCCGATCCCCGACATCGACCGCACGTCGTACCTCCTGATGCTGGGGGCGAACCCGATGGCGTCCAACGGGTCGCTGATGACCGTGCCGGACTTCCCGCAGCGGGTGCGCGAGCTCAAGGGACGCGGTGGACGGCTGGTCGTGCTCGACCCGCGGCGCACCGAGACCGCGAAGGTCGCGACCGAGCACCACTTCGTGCGGCCCGGCAGCGACGTGCTCGTGCTGCTCGCCATGCTGCAGGTGCTGATCGCCGACGGACTCACCGACGTGCCGGCGTACGCCGACGGCCTGGAGGAGGTTGCCGCCCTGGCCGCGGACTTCACCCCGGAGCGGGCTGCCGGGCCGAGCGGGGTGCCCGCCGACACCATCCGCCGACTCACGCACGAGCTCGCCGCCGCCGACGGGGCTGCGGTCTACGGCCGGATGGGCGTGTCGACGCAGGGCTTCGGCACCGTCTGCCAGTGGGCGATCCAGCTGCTCAACCTGCTCACCGGCAACCTCGACCGCGAGGGCGGGGTCCTCTTCACCGAGCCGGCTGCGGACGCCGTCGGCCTGCGGATCCTGGGCCCCGGCCACTTCGACGTGTGGCAGAGCCGGGTGCGCGGGCTGCCGGAGTTCGCCGGCGAGCTGCCGGTGGCGGCCCTGCGCGAGGAGATCGAGACGCCCGGCGAGGGACAGATCCGCGCGATGCTCACCATCGCGGGCAACCCGGTGCTCTCGACACCCGACGGGCGTGCGCTCGCGGCCGCCTTCGACGGGCTGGACTTCATGGCCGCGATCGACATCTACGTCAACGAGACGACCCGGCACGCCGACGTCATCCTGCCGCCGACGACGGGGCTGGAGCGCGACCAGTACGACCTGATCTTCCACGCCTTCGCGGTGCGCAACACCGCGCGCTGGACGCCTGCGGTCTTCGCCAAGGACGACGAGGCCCGCCACGACTGGGAGATCTTCGCCGCTCTGGCCGTGCGGCTGCAGGAGCGGCTCGGCGTCGAGCCGCAGCGAGCACTGCTGTCCTACCCGCCGCGTCAGGCGATCTCCGACCTGCTCGACGCGACCGGTCGCACGACGATGGCCGAGCTCGAGGCGCACCCGGAGGGCGTCGACCTCGGCCCGCTGCGTCCGACGATGCCCGAGCGACTCCAGACCGAGGACAAGCGGATCCGGATGGCTCCTGCGCTGGTCACCGACGACCTGGCGCGGGTGCGGGCGGCGTTCGCCGTGGCGCCGGTGCCGACCGGCGACCAGCTGCTGCTGATCGGCCGGCGCCACCAGCGCGACTGCAACTCCTGGCTGCACAACACCGAGCGACTCACCCGCGGCAAGCCGCGCCACCACCTGCTGATGCACCCCGACGACCTGCGCTCGCGCGGTATCGAAACCGGCGCGGTCGTGACGGTGACCTCACGGGTGGGGTCGGTCGACGTCGAGTGCGCCGCGGCCGACGACATGATGCCGGGGGTGGTCTCGCTGCCGCACGGCTACGGCCACCAGCTGCCCGGCGTACGCCTGGGCAGGGCCAGCGAGGTCGTCGGGGTCTCCATCAACGACCTCACCGACCCGTTGCTGCTCGACGTGTCCGGCAACGCCGCGCTCAACGGAGTGCCGGTGACCGTCACGCTCAGCTGAGCCCGAGGACGTCGTGTACGGCGGCACGGGCCGCCGCCGGGTCCGCCGCCGCCAGCGCCGCCTCGGCCGCCTCCTCGCAGGTGTCGAGACGCACACCGGCGAGGCGTGCGCCGACCGGCCGCACCGCCGCCGACGCCATCGACAGCGACGTCACCCCCATGCCCACGAGGGCGCACGCCAGCAGCGGGTCGGCAGCCGCCTCGCCGCACACGCCGACCGACTTGCCGACCTGCTGCCCGGCGTGGGCCGTGATGGCGATCAGCTGCAGCACCGCCGGCTGCCAGGGGTCGGTGAGGTGGGCGAGATCGGTGGCCATCCGGTCGGCCGCCATCGTGTACTGCGTGAGGTCGTTGGTGCCGATCGAGAGGAAGTCGACGACCTCGAGCATCCGGTGGGCGAGCAGGGCAGCCGACGGCACCTCCACCATCACGCCCGCTTTGAGGCCGCGGGAGCGGACCTGGTCGGCGAACGACGCCGCCTCCGCGACGGTCGCGACCATCGGGGCCATCACCCAGGTCTCGGTGCCGGTGCTGCGCGCAGCCGACGCGATGCCGTCGAGCTGACGCTCCAGCAGACCGGGGTTGTCGAAGGCGAGCCGGAGTCCGCGCACGCCGAGCGCGGGGTTTTCCTCGCCCGCGTGGGTGGCGAAGGCCACCGGCTTGTCCGACCCGGCGTCGAGGGTGCGCACGACGACGTAGCGATCGCCGGCGAACGGCGCCAGCACCTCGGCGTAGATCGAGGCCTGCTCCTCGACCGAGGGCTCCTCGGCGCGACTAAGGAAGCAGAGCTCGGTGCGGAAGAGGCCGACGCCCTCGACGGGACCGCCGGCAGCACTCGCCGCGGACGCGCCGTCGGCGACGTTGGCGAGCAGCCTGATCGCGGTGCCGTCGGCGGTGCGACCGGGGCCCTCCCAGCCGGCGACCTCGGCGCGCAGCGCCCGATCGGCGTCGACGCGAGCAGTGGCGTCGGCCAGGTCGGGATCGGCTTGGACCGTGCCGGCGACGCCGTCGACGAGCAGGAGGGTGCCGGCCGCGACGCCGAGCACCCCGGCGACCCCCACCACGCACGGGATGCCGAGCTGCCGGGCGATGATCGCGGTGTGGCTCGTGGGGCCGCCGCGCTCGGTGACCAGGGCGACGACCAGCGCCGGGTCGAGGCCCGCGGTGTCGGCGGGAGCGAGATCCTCGGCGAGGAGCACCGACGGCCGGTCCGGCACCGGCACCCCGGGCTCGGGCTCGCCGACCAGATGGGCGAGCAGCCGGCGCTCGATGTCGCGCAGGTCGGTGGCGCGCTCGGCCATCAGGCCGCCCATCTGCGTGAAGACGCCGACGAACTGCTCGACGCCTGCCTGGACCGCACCGACGAGGTCCTCACCGGCACGCAGGTGCTTGCGGACCGCGCTGCGCAGCCCCTTGTCGCGCGCCAGGCCGGCGCTGGCCGTCAGCACCTCGGCCATGGCGCCCGCACCGGCGGCGGCGCGGCGTTCGAAGCCTGCCGCCACGGCTGCGGCCGCGTCGTCGTACGCCGCGAGGGCGGACTCCTCCTCGCG
>WLIH01000158.1 GCA_009702305.1 Actinomycetota bacterium
AGCCGGTGGCGCTGGGTCTTCATGCTGCATGTCGTGCTGACGATGGTGGTGGTCGCGGCCACCGGCAACCACTGGTGGCTCGACGGCGTCGTCGCGGTCGTGCTGCTCCTCGGCGGCCTGGCCGTCGACAGTGCCGCACGCCGCCGTTGGCGGCGACCGCCGCTCAGCTCGGCTACGCCAGCTCCTTGCGGAAGTGGAGATCAGCGTGCTCCGGCGTCGGCACGGCATCCCAGCTGAAGATCTGCCGGTAGCCCAGCCGTTCGTAGAAGCCGGGCGCCTGGAAGGTGAAGCTGGTGACGAAGACGTGCCTGCAGCCACGCGCGACGGCCTCGGTCTCGAAGTCGCCGATCATCCGAGCTCCGAGCCCGGAGCCTCGGGCGTCCACGTGCACCCAGACCATCGCGATGCCTGTGGCCACGCCCCAGGTCCAGCCGCTCACCCCGCCCATCAGCACGCCGTCGACGTCGTGCACCTGCACGGTCAGCTCCGGCGCCGGGTCGGTGCCGGCCGTCGCCGCCGCGTTGTGCTCGTCGAGGCGCTCCGCGAGCTGCTGGTCCAGCTCCGGATCGGCTTCGCCGATCTTCGTCACCAGGTCGTCAGGACTCGTCGTCATGGCGCCATTGTCCGGCCAGGCTGGCATCGGCTCTGGAGAGGGCGCAGCCCTCAGCTCGCATCGACGTCCGTCGGTGAGCGGGTGGCGAGTTGGAAGAGATGGCGCAGGAGGCGAGCGACTTCTTCTCTGGCCGCCTCGGCGCCGAGGTCCTGGAGGGCCCGGGTTCGGTGCGCCGCCGCGAGATCTCCGAGCCTGACGAACGCATCGCCTAGCTCCACCCCTTCGAGATCGACATGGCTGATCCCGCCGTTCGGACGTAGGTGGACCTGGAGGTCGGCACAGTGGCTGGGTCCCGGATTGGTCTCGTGCAGGGGGAGCAGCGGGCACAGTGACTGCAGCTCGAGGTAGCCGCCACACCACAGCAGGTCCGCCTCGCCCGGCTCGGCATCAGCTCCCAGCACCTGGCCGCCTTGGCACGGGCTGAAGATCCCCGGAGGCAGGACTGCCTCGACCGCCTCGATCAGTTGTGACATGGGCGTGGGCATCGAACGAGACTAGACGGGACGCGGCGGCGCTGGTGCGCTCACCCCAGCAGGGCGGCGACCTCGGGGGAGGCGTAGAAGGGCTCGAGCTGGGCGCGCACGATCAGGTCGAGGTCGCCGCTCTCACGCAGGGCTGCGAGCACGCGGGGCGCGATGCGTACCAAGTCTGCGACGAGGTCGGCTCGGTCGATGTCGAGCTCGTCGAGCAGCTCGGTGGGGCTGTAGCCGCCGAAGCGCTCGAAGAACGCGTCGACGACGACGTCGCCGAGGTGCGCGACGCGCTCGTCGGCGAGGGTGCTGACGGCGAGCTCGTGCACGGCGTCGACCAGTCCCGAGAGCTCCTCGGTCGAGACACGGTCGCCGAGTCCGGTCATCGGCTCGGCGGCGGCCAGGTCCCACACCTGCAGTAGCGCCTCGCGGGTGGTCGGGTCCTGGAGGGTCTCGATGACGATCCGGTTGAGGCGGCGTACGGCGAACGTGCCGCCCTTGCCCACCGTGCTGCCGACGCCGTCACCGAGGAGCGCCTCGAGCTGCTTGTCGGCGGCGCCCATCACCTTGGAGGCGGACTTGGTGCCGAACGACACCAGCGAGCCCAGACCCGGCACCTTGTCGGCGACGGCCTTGTTGGCGGCGAGCACCTCGCCGACGATGCGGCCCATGAAGCGCGAGGCCATCGTGCCGACCAGCGGGCTGTCGGTGAGCCGCTCCAGGCTGCGCTCCAGCACGGGGGTGAGGGCCAGCAGCTCGTCGAGCAGCGTCTCGACCTGGTCGCGGTCGACGAGGTCGCTGAGCGGGTAGGGCTCGGCCGGGCCGTCGTGCACCACACCGAGTGCGAGCTCGATCAGCCCGCTCACCGCGGCGCTGGGCGGCACCGTGGCGAGGGCGCGCGACACGATCGCCTGGATCGCGTCGCGGTCGACCAGGTCGTCGAGCTGGTGCTTGCCGGAGGCGCTGAACAGCTGCTCGGCCAGGGTCGAGACGGTCGTCGTGAGCCGGTCGCCGTCCAGCCGGTCGAGGTGGAAGGCCACCTGGGCGTCGAGCAGCTGCTGGGCGAGGGGCGCGGTCGGGGGCACGCGCTGACCGTACGGGACGACGGGCCTAGGCTCATGCGGTCCCTGGATCGACGCTGGAGGAGCCACCGTGCACGACGTACCGATCGGGCCCGAGCTGCTGCGGGGTGCACTCGACCTGGAGCGCACGGCCGAGGGCTGGCTGCCGCACCGGCTGCCGGCCTGGGCGCGGGCGCAGTGCGACGACCCGCAGCTCGCGATGGTGGAGGCACAGCCCTCCGGCGTGCGCCTGGCACTGCGCACCCGCGCCGACGTGGTCGAGCTGGTCACCCGCCCGACCAAGCGGATCTATCTCGGTGCCCCACCGCGCCCCGACGGGGTCTACGACCTGGTCGTCGACGGCAGCCTCGTAGCCCAGGCGAGCGCCTCCGAGGGGAGAGCGATCACGATCGACCTGGCCGCCGGCACGATGGAGCAGGTCGACGGTCCGACCAGCACGGTGCGCTTCGCCGATCTCGGTGACGACGAGAAGGTCCTGGAGATCTGGCTGCCCCACGACGAGACGACCGAGTTGATCTCCCTGCGTGCGTCGGCGCCCGTCGACGCGGCGCCGGAGACCGCGCGCCCGGTCTGGCTGCACCACGGCAGCTCGATCAGCCACGGATCGGGCGCGGCACACCCGACGGCGACCTGGCCGGTCGTCGCAGCCACGGCCGGCGGTGTCGACCTGGTCAACCTCGGCTTCGGTGGCAGCGCCCTGCTCGACCCCTTCGTCGCGCGGACCATGCGCGACCTGCCCGCGGACCTGCTGAGCATCAAGATCGGCATCAACCTCGTCAACACCGACCTGCTGCGTCGGCGCGCCTTCGCGCCCGCGGTGCACGGCTTCCTCGACACCCTGCGCGACGGACATCCGGACACGCCGCTGCTCGTCGTCTCACCGATCCTGTGCCCGATCCACGAGCAGACCCCCGGCCCGTCAGCGCCCGACTTCAGTCGCATGGCCGAGGGCCGGATCGGCTTCCGAGCCACCGGCGACCCGGGCGACGCGACTCGGCTGACGTTGGCCACGATCCGTCACGAGCTCGCTGCGGTGGTGCGCCAACGCACTCCCGGTGACCCGCACCTGCGCTACGTCGACGGCCGCGAGCTGTACGGCGAGGCCGACCACGCCGAGCTGCCGCTGCCCGACGACCTGCACCCCGACGCCGCCACGCATCTGCGGATGGGGGCGCGGTTCGCCCGGCTCGTATGGGGCCTCGGCTGATCACTGCCGCGCCTCAGGCGCCGACGTACGCCGCCAGGTGCTCGCCGGTGACGGTCGACCGGGCTGCGACGAGCTCGGCCGGCGTGCCCTCGAAGACGATCCGACCGCCGTCGTGCCCGGCGCCGGGGCCGAGGTCGACGATCCAGTCGGCGTGGGCCATGACGGCCTGGTGGTGCTCCACGACGATGACGGACTTGCCTGAGTCGACGAGCCGGTCGAGCAGGCCGAGGAGCTGCTCGACGTCGGCGAGGTGCAGGCCGCTGGTCGGCTCGTCGAGCACGTAGACGCCGCCGGTGTCGCCCATGTGGGTCGCGAGCTTGAGCCGCTGGCGCTCGCCCCCGGACAGGGTCGGCAGCGGCTGGCCGAGCGTGAGGTAGCCGAGCCCGACATCGACCAGGTGGACCAGGATCCTGTGGGCCGCCGGGGTGCGTGCATCCCCGTCGCCGAAGAACGCCGCCGCCTCCGTGACCGACATCGCGAGCACCTCGCTGATGTCCTTGCCGCCGAGGTGGTGCTCGAGCACCGCCGCTCCGAAGCGCTTGCCCTCGCAGTCGTCGCAGGTGCTCGCCACCCCGGCCATCATCCCGAGGTCGGTATAGATCACCCCGGCTCCGTTGCAAGTCGGGCAGGCGCCCTCGGAGTTGGCGCTGAAGAGGGCGGGCTTCACGCCGTTGGCCTTCGCGAACGCTTTGCGGATCGGCTCCAGCAGACCGGTGTACGTCGCCGGGTTGCTGCGCCGCGAGCCCTTGATGGCGCCCTGGTCGACCGTGATCACGCCCTCCCGGCCGGCCACCGACCCGTGCACCAGGGTGCTCTTGCCCGATCCGGCGACCCCGGTCACGACCGTCAGCACGCCCAGCGGGAGGTCGACGTCCACGTCGCGCAGGTTGTGCGCGCTGGCGCCTCGCACCTCGAGCGCGCCGGTCGGGGTCCGCACCGAGGTCTTGAGTGCAGCCCGGTCGTCGAGGTGCCGACCGGTGAGGGTGTCGCTGGCACGCAGCCCCTCGAAGGTGCCCTCGAAGCAGACCGTGCCGCCCGCCGCGCCCGCTCCGGGCCCGATGTCGACCACGTGGTCCGCGATCGCGATGGTCTCGGGCTTGTGCTCGACGACCAGCACGGTGTTGCCCTTGTCGCGCAGCTGCAGCAGGAGCTGGTTCATCCGGGCGATGTCGTGCGGGTGCAGCCCGACGGTGGGCTCGTCGAAGAGGTAGGTCACGTCGGTCAGCGAGGATCCCAGGTGGCGGATCATCTTGGTGCGCTGGGCCTCGCCTCCCGACAGCGTGCCCGAGGAGCGGTCGAGGGACAGGTAGCCCAGCCCGATCTCGACGAACGAGTCGAGCGTGTCTCGCAACGTCGTCAGCAGCGGAGCGACCGACGGCTCGTCCAGGTCGGCGATCCACGTCGCGAGGTCGCTGATCTGCAGGGCGCAGACCTCGGCGATGTTGAGCCCGCGCAGCCGTGAGCCGCGGGCCTCGGCGCTCAGCCGGGTGCCGTCGCAGTCGGGGCAGGTCGTGAAGGTGACCGCCCGCTCCACGAAGGCGCGGATGTGCGGCTGGAGGGCCTCGACGTCCTTGGAGAGGTAGGACTTCTGGATCTGCGGGACCAGCCCGAGGTAGGTGAGGTTGACCCCGTCGATCTTGAGCTTGGTCGCCTCCCGGTGGAGCAGGTCGAAGAGCTCCGTGGGGGAGTACGCCGCGATCGGCTTGTCGGGGTCGAAGAAGCCGCAACCGCGGTAGATGCGGCCGTACCAGCCCTCCATGCTGTAGCCCGGGATCGTCAGCGCGCCCTCGTTGAGCGAGAGCCGGTCGTCGTAGAGGGCCGTGAGGTCGATGTCGTTGACCTTGCCCATGCCCTCGCAGCGCGGGCACATCCCGCCGAGGCGGTTGAAGGTGGCGACCTTCTTCTCCGACTTCCCGCCCCGGTCGACCGTGATCGCTCCGCTGGCCGTCACCGAGGGCACATTGAAGGAATAGGCGTTGGGCGGGCCGATCTGCGGCTGCGCCAGCCGGCTGAAGAGGATGCGCAGCATCGCGTTGGTGTCGGTGACGGTGCCGACCGTCGAGCGGGGGTTGGCGCCGATGCGCTCCTGGTCGACGATGATCGCCGTCGTCAGCCCGTCGAGGACGTCGACGTCGGGGCGCGCCAGGGTCGGCATGAAGCCCTGCACGAAGGCGCTGTAGGTCTCGTTGATGAGCCGCTGCGAGTCGGCGGCGATGGTGCCGAAGACCAGGGAGCTCTTGCCCGATCCGGAGACGCCGGTGAAGACCGTCAACCGGCGCTTGGGGATCTCCACATGGACGTCGCGCAGGTTGTTGACGCGGGCGCCGTGGACCCGGATCAGGTCGTGGCTGTCGGCGATGTGCAGACCGTCCTGCCGGCTCGTCGGCTGGCTCGTCGGGCGGCTCATCGGGTCTCCTCCAGGTCTGCTGCCCAGCGCGGCACGATGAACACGCCGTCCGCCTCCACGGTCGGGCCGTCGGCGTCGCCGATCGAGGCCACGACGTACACCTTGCGACCTTCCTCCCGGTCGATGCGGCCCTCGAGGTGGAGGGCTCCGAGCGGGGTGCCCCGGCGGTAGCGCATCGTGAGGGTGCCGGTCATCGTCACCTTCGCGAACCCGCTCGCGGTCTCGCCCATCAGGTGGTCGAGCAGCAGTGCGGTCACGCCGCCGTGCACGAGGCCGGGCGGCCCCTCGTACGCCGCGCCGAGGACGACGTCGGACGTGGCCACGCCGGACGGGTCGTGGTGGATCACCAGCGGGGGAGCGATGGCGTTGTGGGCGCCGACGACGGCGTTGCCCCAGCTCCACGACCGGCCCTCTCCGTTGTAGCGGATGCCGCGCGGACCGGGGACCTGCGAGACGCGCAGCCGCGCGACCGCCGCCTCGATCTCGGCTTGCACGGCGCGCACCTCGTCATCGGGGACCGTGGTGCGGATCGTCGCGTCCACCAGGTCGCGCACGGCATCGGCGAGCGGGCGTCGCACGCCCTCCTGACGGTCGACCTCGTCGGTCGGGATGTCGTCGAGCGTGAACCCGCCGGCGTCGCTGAACATCATCCGCACATCATCGGGTCAGAGTCCCCGCGGCCGCTCGGCCGGGTAGGTTCCGGTGCCATGCCCCCGACCGCCG
>WLIH01000159.1 GCA_009702305.1 Actinomycetota bacterium
CCCAGCCGATCACGAGGGCGGCCAGCCAGATCCCGGCGCCCTCCACCGGCAGCTTGTCCAGCGCCCACAGACCGACCAGGACGGGCGCCGTCGCGGCCAGCAGCAGGCCGCTGCGCAGCATGGAGACGCACGCGCCGGTGTGGCCGACCATCAGCACCAGCAGGAACGGCGCGAAGTCGTACTCGACGGGGTAGCGGTACATCAGCACCGCGCAGGAGCCCGCCGTCAGGAGCAGGAACACCCACTGAGGTGCGACCCGCCCACGCAGCTCGTCGAGCCAGGGCGTCAGCCCCAGCAGCACGAGCAGGAGGGCGGGCAGCGCGTTGCCGTCGTCGACCCGCTGCCCGACGGTGAGCACAGCGGCGACGGCCGCGGCACTGTCGATGACCAGCGGGATCCACAGCGGGTACGACGGGTAGCCGTTGGCCACCCACCGGTCCTTGATGGGCGCCACGGTCGTCGAGACCAGGAGCAGCAGACGTCGCACCGGGTCAGCGTAGGGCTGCGCGAGGGCATGGTCATCCGTCCGTGGGCGGAGCCCCGACCGCCCTGGGGCGGGCCCCCAAGACCCGTCCACCGACGGCTGACCGGCCGGAGCACCCGGCCCTAGCTTCGACGCATGCCCCCCACCACCGCCGCGCAGACCGCCCAGCAGACCCGTTCAGGGTGGAGCCGCCTCCACCAGCGCACCGACGCACTCCGTGGCGTCGTCGCCAGTCTCGACGCCGGTCGCCCGCTGACCTGGGACGACGACCTCGCCGATGCCTTCGACGACCTCGACGACCTGCTCGCCACGCTGCACGGCACCTGGTCGCGCCGGCTGCAGTGCCGCATCGACCTGGTCCTGGAGAGCGGTCGGCTCGGGCTGACCGAGGCCGTCGCCGACGCGTGGGCGGCGACCGCGCGCGACTTGCCCGGCCTACGCCGTGCGCTCGACGAGCACGCCGCGCGTCCCCGGGTGCGGGCTCTGGACCGCGCCGAGCAGCGGCTCGTCGCGATCGCCGCCGGCCGCGCCACCTTCACCGACCCGGTCGACCTGAGCGCCGCGGCCGGGGCCTCCCTCGTCGCGAGCGCCCGCGCCGCCTGAGTCATCCGCTTGAGTCATCCGCGGGTGCGGCCCGGGTTGTCGCGCCGGCGCGAGCTGGGGCAGGGTGCAGCCTCATGGCAGGCCACCTCCCCCACGGGCGCACGGCACGGCGTCTGGAGTGGCCGTTCCTCCCGCCGTACCTGCGCGACGTGGTGGCCCGCCAGTGCGGCTCACCGGTCGTCGACGCGGTCTCGCAGACGGCCGGGTTCACGCCCGGCTTCGCGTCGGTGCTGACCTGCGCCGACGGGTCGCGCCACTTCGTGAAAGCGGCGTCGGTCAAGGCGCAGCGGATGTTCGCGGAGTCCTACCGCGAGGAGGCCCGCAAGCTCGGCTCCCTTCCGGCCGCAGCACCCGCACCCCGGCTGCTGTGGTCGCACGACGACGACGAGTGGGTCGTGCTCGGCATCGAGCACGTCGAGGCCCGGGCACCGGCACGCCCGTGGGTGCAGGCCGACCTCGACGCCGCGCTGGCGATGCTGGTCGAGGTCTCGACCCTCTTCACTCCTGCGCCGACAGAGCTGTCGCTGGACACCGCCGCCACCGAGTTCGCCGCGTGGCCCGCGACCTGGCAGCAGCTGCGGTCCAGCCGACCCGGCCTCGCCGCCCACGTCGACGAGGCAGCCGCGCTCGCGGCCAGGCTGGCGGAAGCGAGCGCCGGCGACACGCTGTGCCACACCGATGTGCGCGACGACAACATCCTGCTGACGGACGACGGCCGGGCGCTGCTGTGCGATTGGAACTGGCCGGTGCGCGGCGCCGCATGGCTCGACGCTCTCTTCCTGCTGATCGGGCCGCGCGGCGACGGCCTCGACGTCAGCCCGGTGATCGACACCCATCCGCTCTTCGCCGGGGTGCCGCCCGACCACGTCGATGTGGTGCTGGCGGCCGCGACGGGCTACTTCCTGACCTCCTCCGACCTGCCGGTACCGCGCACGTCGCCCTACGTGCGCGAGGCCCAGGCCTGGCAGGGCGCAGTCTGCTGGGACTGGCTGGCCGAGCGGCGAGGCTGGCAGTGACCCCGCGCGCCACCGGCGTCCGGGCGCCGTACGACGCCGTGCCGGTCGCGGTGCGTGCGTGGGTCGACTCCGTGCTCGGCTCTCCCGTGGTCACCGTGGCGGAGCAGGTCGGCGGCATGTCTCCCGGCTGTGCGACCCGGGTGACCTGTGCCGACGGCACCCGCGCCTTCGTCAAGGCAGTCGGCGCCGAGCTCAACCCCGACAGTCCCACTCTCTTCCGGCGCGAGATCCTCGCACTCACGCTGATCGGCTCGCACCAGTCCTGGGCGGACCTGATGGCGTCGTACGACGACGGAGCGTGGGTCGCACTGGTGCTGGAGGACATCGAAGGTCGTCACCCCGACCTCGCCGACGACACCGACATGGACCTCCTACTCGGCGCTGTCGACTCGCTCGGGGTGCTCCTGGGCGAGCGGGTGCCGGACCCACCGCGACCCGCGCCCTGGTCGGGCGAGGGGCCTCGCCCGGCCGCGCTCTTCCGGCCAGGGCTGTGCGACCTGAGCGAGACCTTCCGCGACTGGCTCGACGCCTTCGACCAGGCCCACGAGCTGCCTGCCGGCCAGGTCCCGAGCTGGGTGATCGAAAGGCAGACAGTGCTACGGCCCGGCGTGGCTGCGCTCCTGGACCAGCCGACGGACCGGCTGGTGCACTTCGACATCCGCGACGACAACCTCCTGGTGCGCCCCACCGGCGAGCTCGTCTTCCTCGACTGGGGTGCGACCGGCATCGGACCGGACTGGCTCGACCCGCTCCTGGCGCGGCTCGAGCGCGTGCACCTGCCGTGGTTCGACGCCTCGGTGGTGCGCTCGCCCGCCCTCGCGCGGGCCGGAGACGGGACCGTCACGTCCTGGCTGGTGGGGATGGGTGTCACCCTGGCCTGGCGGGCCCACACGCAGGTCGTCGTCGGGCTCCCGACGCTGCAGGCCTTCCGACGTGCCGAGTCAGCCCGATTCCTGTCCGCAGCCGCCCGACGCCTCGGGATTTGAGCGTGGGCGCGACGCGCTGTTAATCTTTCCCGTCGCGTGTCCGGCAGCAGCCTGCGCCGACCGCACCCAGACTCAGCAGCAGACGTACTCGAACCCGAGCGAAGGCATCCAGTGGCGAACATCAAGTCCCAGATCAAGCGCAACAAGCAGAACGAGAAGGCGCACGAGCGCAACAAGGCCGTCAAGACCGGCCTGAAGTCCGCCGTCCGCAAGTTCCGCGAGCTCGCTGAGGCCGGTGACAAGGAGGCCGCGATCGTGGCCAGCCGCGACGCTGCCAAGAAGCTCGACAAGGCTGCCTCCAAGGGCGTCATCCACAAGAACCAGGCGGCCAACCGCAAGTCGGCCATCGCCAAGAAGGCCGCCTCTCTCTGAGACGGTCCACAGCAAGGCGTCGTCCCTTCGGGACGGCGCCTTTTCTGTGTTCCGCCTACCGTGCCGCCTGCGGACGCAGGCGTCAGCGGGCGTCGCGCAGCCGGGTGATCGTGAGGACGAGGCGCTCCAGGGTGTAGGCCGCGTCGCTCGCAGCGCCCTTGACGTCGGCATCGGCCTGCGCCACCGCTCGGATCGCGGCCGCCAGGCCCTCCGGTGACCAACCGCGCGACTGATCACGGATCGAGCGCAGCTTCCAGGGCGGGACGCCGACCTCGCGGGCCAGGTCGGCCTCCCGCATCGCCCGCGGCGCTCCCTGGTAGCGGGCCAGACCCCGGGCACCGGCCGCGAATGCCGAGGTGACCAGCACCGCCGCCGTGCCCCCGTCGATCGCCCAGCGCAGCTCCTCCAGGGCCTGACGCGGGTGCCCAGAGAAGGCGGCATCGGCGACGGCGAAGGACTTCGCCTCCGCGCGACCGCCGAAGTACTGCTTCACCCGGTCGACCGTGAGCGTCTGGCCGGGGAAGTCGTTGGTCAGCTGGTGCGCGGCAGCCGCGAGGGAGCGGAGGTCTTGCCCGACGGACTGCACCAGGGTGGTCGCCGCCTCCTGGTCGATCTTCGCGCCCAGCAGGCGCACCTCGGCCGAGACGAAGGCGGGGTACTCGGACGCCTTCAGCTCACCGGAGCGCACGTCGACCACGCTCGAGAGCTTGCGCAGCTTGGTCAGGGTGCCCGAGCCCTTGGGTCCCCCGCCGTGCACGAGCACCAGGGCGACGTCGTCGACCGGTGCCGCGGCGTACTCCAAGAGACCGTCGACCGACTCCTCCGGCAGCTGCTCGAGCGAGCGCACGACGACGCACCGGGTGCTCGAGAAGAGCGACGGCGCCGACATCTCACCCAGGGTGGCGAGGGTGAGGTCGGAGGCGGTGGTCTCGGTCAGCTCGGACATGTCGTCATGGGCCCGGACGGCGGCACGGACCGCGGAGACGGTGCGCTCGTTGAGGAACTCCTCCTTGCCGGTCACCAACGTGACGCGACCCAGCACGTCGGCGGCACGTGGAGCGGGAGCGGAGCGGGTCTCGGCCATGGTGGGAGCAGCCTGCCACAGCCCTCCGACACCTCCACCGGTTCGGGGCTCACCGCGCGACCGAGGCCAGGTCTCCTTGAGCCAGCACCACCGCCAGGTCGCCCGACTCGTCGGTGCGCAGGACGCTCGCACCCGTCCCCTCCAGGGCAGCGACGACGTCGGGCGCCGGGTGGCCATAGTCGTTGTCAGCACCGACCGAGACCAGCACCAGGCGGGCGCCCAGGGAGTCGAGGAACGGCAGATCCTGGTAGCGGCTGCCGTGGTGGGGCAACTTGAGGACGTCGACACGCAGGCCGGGGTGGGCTGTGGCGATCGCTACTTGACCCGGTGGCTCGACGTCGCCGGTCAGCAGCATCGAGACCCCCGCCGACTCGACGAGCAGGACCACACTGGCGTCGTTGGCCGTGCTCCCGTCGCCCGGTCCGCTCGACACGGTCGTCTCCTGTGGCCACAGGGCCGAGACCTCGACGTCGCCGAGCGTCCAGGCCGATCCCGCGCCGACCGCCTGGATCGGGATGTCGCGCGCCGCTGCCAGGCCACGCACCACCCCGACGGCCTCCGGAGGGTCGAGCAGCGGCGAGGTGACGATCGCGCCCACCTGCCGTCCGTCGAGCACCCCGGCCAGCCCTCCCACGTGATCGGCATGGAAATGGGTGAGCACGACCACCGGCACGCTGCGGATGCCGAGGTCGTCGAGGCAGTCGTCCATCAGGCGGGGATCGCTGCCGGTGTCGACCACCATCGCCTGCCCGTCGCCGGTGTGCACCACCAGCCCATCGCCCTGGCCGACGTCGCACGCGACCAGCAGCCAGCCCGCCGGCGGCCACCCGGGACTGGGTGCTCGGACCACGACGACGACCACCAGCATCAGACAGCAGCCGACCCCGAGTATCGGGCGCGCCACGACTCGCGGACCCGCGACCGCGACCCCGATGCAGGCGACCGTGAGGAGGACCAGGCCACCGGCGCCAGCGCTCCAGGACGCCGCCGCGAGCGGTAGGTCGGCCCCGTGCTCGGCGACCGCGATGATCCAGGCCACGCACCACGAGGCAGCAGTGCCGAGCAGGCGACCGCCCAGCGGCCAGACCAGCCCCACCAGTCCCCCGCCGAGACCGAGGACCGTCGCCGGACCGACGACCGGGCCGACCAGCAGGTTGGCGAGGACCGCGACCAGGCTGACCTGCCCGGACAGGGCCGCGACGACCGGCGTACACGCCAGCTGGGCCGCCATCGGCACCGCGACCGCCTCCGCCAGCCACGACGGCAGCCAGCGGGCCAGAGCATCGCGCCAGATCGGCACCAGGACCAGGATCCCGGCCGTCGCGAGCACGGAGAGCGTGAAGCCGGCCGACACCGCGAGCGTCGGCTGGACCATCAGGAGCAGCACCACCGCCACCCCGAGGGTGCGCATGCCGCGCTGGGTGCCGTTGGCGCCGAGCGCGAGCAGACCGACGCCACCCATGACCGCCGCCCGCAGGACACTCGGCTCGGTGCGGGCGATCAGCACGAAGCCGACGATGCCCACGAGAGCGACCGGCAGCAGCCACCGACCCCGCACGCCGACCGCGCGGGCGAGCACGAGCAGGAAGCCGACGACGAGCGTGAGGTTGGTGCCCGACACCGCGAGCAGGTGCGTGAGGCCCGTGGTCCTGAAATCGTCGGCGAGACCGGGATCGAGTCCGGCGTCGTCGCCGTTGACCAGCGCCGGGACGAGGGCGCGCTGATCGGGCGGGCGGTCGGCCACGGCGTCGCGCAACGACTCGCGCACCTCGCCGGAGGCCCGCCACCACACGTCGGGCGGGGCTCGCACCATCGGCTCGCCGCCCACCCTCAGCAGCGCGGACAGATCGCCGTCGTCGGCCGGCGCAAGGACACCGGCGACCGCGATGGTCGACCCCAGGGGCACGCGCTCCCAAGCTCGGTCCCCCAGCGCCAGGAC
>WLIH01000016.1 GCA_009702305.1 Actinomycetota bacterium
CGACTAACGCAGCGAATACCGGATCCACCGCAACCCCATCTCTGGCCATAACCCAGCCTGAGTCACAACCGATCAGGTGTTACCGATGTCCTGAGACTTAATCCGTTACCGATGTCCTGAGACTCAGCACGACGTCCCCTTGTGCGCAACGTATGACGTCCCAGAAGGAGAGGGGAGAGTGGAGGCGCCGGGCGGTGCGGCTCAGGCGTCGAAGGAGACCGGGACGACGAGGTCGCCGATGATCAGCACGACGCCCATGACCAGCATCGCCGAGGCGACGACGTAGGCGACCGGGAGCAGCTTGGCGGCGTCGACGTAGCCGGGGTCGGGGCGCCCGCGCAGCCGGGCCAGGCCGCGCCGGACGGCCTCCCACAGGGCGCTGGCGATGTGGCCGCCGTCGAGGGGCAGCAGCGGGATGAAGTTGAAGACGCCGATGAAGAAGTTGAAGCCCGCGATCAGGGTCAGCAGGAACATCGTCTTCTCGAGCAGCGGGAACTCCTCGGCGGAGACCGTCTCCCCCGCGATCCGCCCGCCACCGACGATGGAGACCGGACTGTCCTGCGCACGGTCCTCGAGACCGACGATCGCCTTGGCGACGCCCCAGACCTTCACGGGCAGGTGACCGAGCGCGCTGACGGTGTCGACCGTCATCGTGCCCATCTGGTCGAGGGTGTAGAGCGGACCACCCTTGGTGGTCTCGATGTGAGCGGTCGGGGTGACGCCGAGGAAGCCCACCTGGCGCAGCGTCAGGTCCGTGTCGGACGACGGCCGGGCTTCGACGGTCGTGCTCGTGGTGCCGACCAGGGGCTCGCCGTCGCGCTCGTAGCCGATGACGGCGGTGCCGTCGTCGTTGTCGCGGATCAGCTCGCGCAGCTGGTCCCAGTCGGTCACGGGCGTGCCGTTGAACGTCGTGATCAGGTCGCCCGGCTCCAGGCCGGCCTCGACGGCCGGGGTGGCCGGGTCGTCGGAGGTGCAGGCGCGCCCCTCCTCGGCGTACGGGATGACGCACTCGGAGACCGTGTCGAGCACGGGTGGGCCGGCGTCGGCCTCGACGCTCTTGGTGCCGTAGGCGCCGAAGACCAACCAGAACAGGAAGAACGCGATCAGGATGTTGACGGTCGGTCCGCCCGCCATCACGACGACCTTCTGCCACCACGGCAGCTTGTAGAAGAGGCGGTCGTTGTCGGCGGGCGTGATCAGCTCCCACTCTGCGGCCCGGGCGTCGGAGATGAGCTGGGTGAACATCCCGGTGTTGGACTTGCGCACCCGAGTGACCTGCTCGCCCTGCTCGTCGTAGGTGACCTCGCCGAGCTGGTCGGCGCCCGGCGGCAGCATCCCGACGATCTTGACGTAGCCACCGAGCGGGATCGCCTTGATGCCGTACTCCGTCTCGCCGACCTGCTTGCTCCAGACGGTCGGCCCGAAGCCGATGAAGTACTGCGTGACCTTCCCGCCGAACTTCTTCGCCGGGATCATGTGGCCGAGCTCGTGCAGGCCGATGGAGACCAGGATGGCGCCGACGAACAGCACCACTCCGAGCAGGTAGAGCAGGGCGGTCATGCGGGTCCTCGGGTCGAGATCGTCGAGATCGTGCGGGCGGCGGCCTCACGGGCCCAGGCGTCGGCCGCGAGGACGTCGTCGAGGGTGAGGTGCTCCGTCGAGCCTACGTCGTGGGCGTGCACGACCGAGGTGATCACGTCGACGATCCCGGTGAAGGACAGGCGCCCGGTGCGGAACGCCTCCACGCAGACCTCGTTGGCGGCGTTGTAGACCGCCGGAGCCGTGCCACCCACCGAGCCCGCGTGCCGGGCGAGCGCGACCGCCGGGAAGGCCTCGTCGTCGAGTGGGAAGAACTCCCAGGTCTGAGCCTGGGTCCAGTCGACGGGCGGCGCGGCGTCGCTCACCCGGTCGGGCCAGCTCAGGCCGAGGGCGATCGGGATCATCATGGTCGGCGGGCTGGCCTGAGCGATCGTCGAGCCGTCGACGAACTCGACCATCGAGTGCACGACGCTCGTCGGGTGCACCACCACGTCGATGCGGTCGTAGGGGATGTCGAAGAGCAGGTGCGCCTCGATCACCTCCAAGCCCTTGTTGACCAGGGTGGCGGAGTTGATCGTGATCACCGGCCCCATCGCCCAGGTGGGGTGCGCCATCGCCTGCTCGGGCGTGACGGCGGCGAGCCCGCTGCGATCGCGCCCGCGGAAGGGACCGCCGCTGGCGGTCAGCACCAGCCGGCGCACCTCGTCGGGTGTCCCGCTGCGCAGGCACTGCGCCAGGGCGGAGTGCTCGGAGTCGACGGGGACCAGCTGACCGGGCGCGGCTCGCTCCAGGACGAGCGGGCCGGCCATGATCAGCGACTCCTTGTTGGCCAGTGCGAGGGTCGTGCCGGCCTCGAGGGCGGCCAGGGTCGGCCGCAGTCCCACTGCGCCGGTGATGCCGTTGAGGACGACGTCGCACTGCCGGGAGGCGGCCTCGATGGAGGCCTCCTCCCCCAGCCCGGAGAACGCCGGCGCGAACTCCTCGACCTGGGCGGCGAAGAGATCGGGGTTGCTGCCGCCGGCGGTGAGCCCGACGACCCGGAAGCGTTGCGGCGCCTGGCGCACCAGGTCGAGCGCCTGGGTGCCGATCGAGCCGGTCGAGCCGAGGACGACGACGTCGCGGCGTGCGCTCACGGGCTGACTCACGGGCTGACTCACGTGGTGGCCGCGAACGCCTCGGCGACCACGTCGAAGGCCTCGCGCAGGAGCTCGTCGGAGATCGACAGCGGCGGCAGGAACCGGACGACGTTGCCCCACGTGCCGCAGGTGAGGGTGACGACGCCGTGCGCGTGGCAGTACGCCGACACGGCCGCCGTGCGGGCGGCATCCGGCTCGGTCGTGCCGGGGCGGCACAGCTCGATCGCGAGCATCGCGCCGCGTCCGCGCAGGTCGGCGATCACGGCGTGCTGCTCCTGCAGCGCGCTCAACCGGTCGCGCATGATCGCCTCGATCTCGCGAGCGCGGCGGTCCAGCTCGTGCTCGCGCATCTCCGCCATGGCCCCCAGCGCAGCGGCACAGGCGATCGGGTTGCCGCCGTAGGTGCCGCCGAGACCGCCGGCGTGCACGGCGTCCATGAGGTCGGCCCGGCCGGTGACCGCGGCGAGCGGCAGACCGCCGGCGATGCCCTTCGCGGTCGTGACCAGGTCCGGCACGACGCCCTCGTCGTCGCAGGCGAACCACGCACCGGTGCGGCAGAAGCCGGACTGGATCTCGTCGGCGATGAAGACGACGTCGTTGGCCGAGCACCAGGCGGAGATCGCCGGCAGGAAGCCGGGAGCCGGCACGATGAATCCGCCCTCACCCTGGATCGGCTCGATGACGACGCAGGCGAGGTTGCCGGCGCCGACCTGCTTGTCGATCACGTCGATCGCACGGGCGGCCGCCTCCTCGCCGGTGAGCCCGTCGCGGAACGGGTAGGACATCGGCGCACGGTAGACCTCGCCGGCGAACGGCCCGAAGCCGTGCTTGTAGGGCATGTTCTTCGCCGTCATCGCCATCGTGAGGTTGGTGCGACCGTGATAGGCGTGGTCGAAGACGACCACGGCGTCCTTGCCGGTCGCGACGCGCGCGATCTTGACGGCGTTCTCGACCGCCTCGGCGCCGGAGTTGAAGAGCGCGGACTTCTTCGCGTGGTCTCCGGGGGTCAGCTGCGCGAGCTGCTCGCACACGTCGACGTAGCCGTCGTACGGCGTGACCATGAAGCACGTGTGGGTGAAGGCGGCCACCTGCTCCTGGACCCGGCTCACGACACCGGGCGCGGCGTTGCCCACCGAGGCGACGGCGATGCCCGAGCCGAGGTCGATCAGGGAGTTGCCGTCGACGTCGACGATCACGCCCCCGCCGGCCGCCACCACGAACACCGGCAGGGTGGTGCCGACGCCGTCGGCGACGAACGCCTTCTTGCGATCGAGGCGCTCGAGCGAGCCCGGACCCGGGATCGCCGTGACGAGCTTGCGCTCCTGCGGCAGGGCAGGTCCACCGGGTCTGGTCGCGTCGGTCATGGACCCAGCCTAGAAGGCCCGACGACGTCCCTTGACGCGCGTCAACGGCTCGCCGACGATGCCCTCATGACCTACGACGTGATCATCAAGGGCGGCCGCTGGTTCGACGGGACCGGCGCTCCCTCGGCCGTGCGCCACCTCGGGCTGCGCGAGGGTCGCGTCGCCGCCATCTCGGTCGACCCGCTCGACGAGACGGGCTGCCCCGAGGTGCTCGACGCGACCGGGCAGTGGGTGCTGCCGGGCATGGTCGACATCCACACGCACTACGACGTGGAGGTCCTCGCCGACCCGCACCTGCCCGAGTCGCTGCGCCACGGCGTGACCACGATCCTGCTCGGCTCGTGCTCGCTGTCGACCGTGCACGTGGGCGGCGTCGACGCCGGCGACCTCTTCGGTCGGGTCGAGGCCATCCCGCGCCAGCACGTCATCTCCGCGGTCGACGGCGCCAAGGACTGGTCCACCGCCGCCGAGTACGCCGCCGCGCTGGAGGCGCTGCCCCTCGGCCCCAACCTCGCCGCGTTCATCGGCCACTCCGACATGCGCACCGCGACGATGGGCCTGGACCGGGCGACCCGCAAGGAGGTGCGCCCCACCCGCGCGGAGCAGGCCCGGATGGAGTCGATGCTCGACGAGGCGCTCGACGCGGGCTTCGTCGGCATGTCGGCCCAGCAGCTGCTCTTCGACAAGCTCGACGGCGACCTGTGCCGCTCGCGCACCCTCCCGTCGACGTACGCCAAGGCCCGCGAGATGCGCGGCCTGCGCTCGATCCTGCGCCGACGTGAGCGGGTGCTGCAGGCTGGTCCCGACGCGACCCACCCGCACACGATCTTCACCCAGGCGATCGGCTCGATCGGGCTGCGCGGCAAGGCGCTGAAGACCAGCCTGCTCTCCGCCGCCGACATCAAGGCGATCCCCTTCGTCATCCACCTGATGCCGGCGCTGGCGGGGGCGGTCAACAAGCTCGGCGCCGACTTCCGCTGGCAGCACCTGCCGGTGCCGTTCGAGGTGTACGCCGACGGGATCGACCTGGTGATCTTCGAGGAGTTCGGCTCGGGGGCCGCAGCGCTGCACCTGCAGGAGAAGATCGCCCGCGACGAGCTGATGCGCGATCCGGCGTACCGCGCCGGCTTCCGCAAGGACTACGAGTCGAAGTACGGCCCGCGGGTCTGGCACCGCGACTTCTTCGACGCCGACATCGTCGCGTGCCCCGACGCGTCGGTCATCGGCAAGTCGTTCGGTCAGGTCGGTGTCGAGCGCGGCACGCCGGGACACCCCGTGCACCCGGTCGACGCCTTCCTCGACCTGGTGCTGGAGCACGGCACCGCACTGCGCTGGCGCACGACCATCTCCAACCACCGCCCGAAGGTGCTGCAGCGCCTCGCCCAGAGCCCGGGCGTGCAGATGGGCTTCTCCGACGCGGGCGCCCACCTGCGCAACATGGCGTTCTACAACTTCGGCCTCCGACTGCTCAAGCACGTGCACGACGCCGAGCGCGCCGGTCGCCCGTTCATGTCGATGGAGCAGGGCGTGCACCGTCTGACCGGGGAGCTGGCCGACTGGTACGGCCTCGACGCCGGGCGGTTGCGCGTCGGCGACCGGGCCGACCTGTTCCTGCTCGACCCCGCACACCTGGACGCCTCGCTGGAGGAGTACGCCGAGGCGCCCGTCGAGCAGTACGACGGCCTGCAGCGGATGGTCAACCGCAACGATGCGACCGTGCCTGCCGTGCTCGTCAGCGGCCGGGTCGTGTGGCGCGACGGGGCTGCCGCACCGACCCTCGGCGTCGAGCGGACCGGTCAGTTCCTGCGCGCCGGCGTCCCCGGGGCGCCCGTGGCATCCCCAGCGCCCGCGGTGGCGCCGCTCGCGGAGCCGGTCACAGCTCCTTGATCCCCCACGGACTGCCGTAGGCGGTCAGCAGGTCGAGGAACGGCACCGCGTCGAACGCCTCCGGGCCGAGCACGCCGGCGCCGCTCCAGGTGCCGTCGGCGATCAGTTCGAGGGCGACGACCGGGTTGATCGCGGTCTGCCAGACCACGCACTGGTGGCCGTACTCCTGCATCGACCACTCGTTGTCCACCACGTGGTAGAGGTAGGTCGAGCGCGGCTGCCCGTCCTTGCCGGTGCCGGTGACCCATAGGCCGGCGCAGGTCTTGCCCTTCATCAACGGACCCAGCGTGGCCGGGTTGGGCAGGCTCGCCGCGACCACGTCGCGCGGGCTGACCTCGACCCCGCCGACGGCGAGCTTGTCCGTCCTGTCGAGGCCGAGCTTGTGCAGCACCTTGAGCACCTCGATGAACTCGTCGCCGAGGCCGTACTTGAAGGTCGCCCGCTTGCAGTCGACCCAGCGCGGCATCAGGAGCACCTCCTCGTGCTCGACGTTGACGCACTCCACCGGACCGATGCCCTCGGGGAAGTCGAAGATCTCCGGCTCGCTGAACGGCTCGGTGGTGAACCACGCACCGTCCTGCCAGATCACCGGCGGATTGAGGCACTCCTCGATGGTCGTCCAGATCGAGAACGACGGCGCGAAGTCGTAGCCCTCGACGCTCAGGTTGGAGCCGTCGCGGGTGCCGAGCTCGTCGATCTCGCTGAACAGGTGGTCGGCGGCATACCTCGCGAAGACGTCGGACAGGCCGGGCTCGACACCGATCCCGACCAGGGCCAACCGTCCGTCGGCCTCCCACTCGTCGGCGACCGCGAACTGCTCGTCACCGAGCTTGACCCCGCACTTCTCGTACGGCGCGTCGGGGTGCGGGCGGCTCAGGCTCATCGCCATGTCGAGATAGTCGGCGCCGCCGGCGCGGGCGCCCTCGAAGATCGGCATCACGAAGCGTGGATCGACGGCGTTCATCACATGGGTGATGGCGTGCTCGCGCACCAGCGCGGCGACGCTGTCGGCGCTGGACGCATCGATGCGGGCCGCCGTGAATCGAGGGTCGACCGCGGCCGCCCGCTCGGCGCTC
This sequence comes from Actinomycetota bacterium, assembly GCA_009702305.1. Classification (GTDB taxonomy): domain Bacteria; phylum Actinomycetota; class Actinomycetes; order Propionibacteriales; family Nocardioidaceae; genus Nocardioides. The sequence continues at coordinate 7,003 of WLIH01000016.1, forward strand.
GCGATGTCGTAGTCGGCGATCACGACGGCGTCGTAGAAGTCGCGTCGCGCAGCGATCGCGGCGAACGCCGACCCGACGCCGCCGGCGCCGACCAGGAGGATCTTCACGTCTTGTTGCCTTTCAACTCGATGGGTCTCGACCCGGGTATCGCGGCCCTTGCTCGACCCTCCTTCGCTACGCTGCCCGCTCGTGCCTCGCGGCCTGCTGCTCAGTCGCCGATGTAGGACATGACGTGCTTGATGCGCGTGTAGTCCTCGAGGCCGTACATGGACAGGTCCTTGCCGTAGCCGGAGTGCTTGAAGCCGCCGTGCGGCATCTCGGCGACGATCGGGATGTGGGTGTTGATCCACACCGCGCCGAAGTCGAGCCGCTTGGCCATCCGCATCGCCCGGCCGTGGTCGGTGGTCCACACGCTGGAGGCCAGGCCGTACTTCACGCCGTTGGCCCAGCGCAGCGCCTCCGCCTCGTCGGCGAACTTCTGCACCGTGATCACCGGGCCGAAGATCTCGTCCTGGATCTGCTCGTCGTCCTGCCGCAGACCTGCGAGGACGGTGGGCTCGTAGAAGTAGCCCCGCTCGCCCTGACGGCGCCCCCCGGTCTCGAGCGAGGCGTGGTCGGGCAACCGGTCGACCATCGCGCTGACGCGGGCCAGTTGGTCGGCGTTGTTGAGCGCGCCGTACATCGCGTCGTCGTCGTCGGGCAGCCCGGTGTGCATGCCGCGGGCGGCCTCGGCGAGCGCCGCCACGAAGTCGTCGTAGACGCCGGGGCCGGCGAGCACACGGGTCGCCGCGGTGCAGTCCTGTCCGGCGTTGAAGTAGCCGGCCTCGGAGATGCCGGCCACTGCTTTCTCGATGTCGGCGTCGTCGAAGACGATGACCGGCGCCTTACCGCCGAGCTCCAGGTGGGCGCGCTTGAGGTCCGCGGCGGCCGACGCCGCGACCTGCATGCCGGCCCGCACGGAGCCCGTGATCGACACCAGCTGCGGCGTCGGGTGCTCGACCACGGCGCGGCCGGTGTCGCGGTCGCCGCACACGACGTTGAGCACGCCGGGCGGCAGGAACTCCTGCGCGAGCTCGGCCAGCAGCGTGGACGTCGCGGGCGTGGTGTCGCTGGGCTTGAGGACCACCGTGTTGCCCGCGGCGATGGCCGGCGCGATCTTCCAGACCATCATCATCAGCGGGTAGTTCCACGGCGTCACCTGGCCGACGACACCGATCGGCTCGCGGCGCACGAAGCTGGTGTGGTCGGTCATGTACTCACCGGCGGAGCGGCCCTCGAGCACCCGCGCGGCGCCGGCGAAGAAGCGGATCTGGTCGACGCTCGGAGGCAGCTCCTCGCTGGCCGTCAGGCCGAGCGGCTTGCCGGTGTCGCGCGACTCGACCTGCACGAACTCCTCGGCGCGGGCCTCGAGCGCGTCGGCGATCCGGAGCAGGGCGCGCTGCCGCTCCGAGGGAGTCGTCTCCCCCCAGGTCTCGAACGCCGTCGCCGCAGCCCGGTAGGCGCGCTCGACGTCCTCGGGTCCCGACAGGGGCGCCTGGGCGTAGACCTCACCGGTGGTGGGATCGACGACGTCGTAGGTCGCTCCCGAGACGGAGGCGACGAGCTCGCCGTTGACGACGTTGCGGAAAGTCTGGTCGGCCATGCGACGAGACTAGTGAGCCCACGATGGAATCTGTAGGGGTTGAGGCCTGTTGCATGCGGAATCCGTCGTGAGAGACCCTACCGACATGCGATTGACGCTGACCACCCCCGCTCTGCCCGTGCGCGACGTCCGGACGGCGGCCGGCTTCTACGCCGAGCGGCTCGGCTTCGCGACCGGCTATCTCGAGGACGGCTTCGCCCGGCTCTTGCGCGACGAGGCGGAGATCCAACTCTGGCAGGCCGGCGACGACTCGTGGCGCACGGTCGGTGAGCCGGGTGCGTCTCCGGTGCGCAGTGGGGCCGAGTCGTTCCTGGCCGGGACGGCGAGCTGCCGCGTGCAGGTCGAGGACGGCATCGACGCGCTGCACGTCGAGCTCGCGGCCGCCGCCGTGCTGCACCCGAGCGGTCACGGGACCCCCACCGACACCGACTGGGCCACGCGCGAGTTCGCGGCGCTCGACCTCGACGGCAACCTGATCACGTTCTGGCAGCGCCGCTAGCCGGCCTCGAAGACCGGGGCGCCGTCGACCCACGTGCTGACCACCCGCGCAGCACCGATCTCGGCGCCCGGCCCGACGAACGGGTCCCGGTCGAGGACGACCAGGTCGGCCACGGCACCCGGCCGGACCACGCCGGCGTCGTCGCGGTGGTTGATCCAGGCGCTGCCGGAGGTGTACGCCGCGAACGCCGCCTCCAGGGCGATCGCCTGCTCGGGCAGGAAGGCCTCGCTGCCCGCGCGACCCTCCTCGCCGTACGCCCAGCGGTTGACCGCCACGTGGATCGCCTGGAGCGGGTCGGGCGTGCTGACGGGCCAGTCGCTGCCCGCGACCAGGCGGGCGCCGGCGCGGTGCAGCGATCCGAAGGGGTACTGCCAGGACGCGCGCTCCGCACCGATGAAGGGCAGCGTGAGGTCGATCATCTGGTCGTCGAGGCAGGCCCAGAGCGCCTGCATGTTGGCGGCCACGCCCAGCTGCGCGAAACGGGCCACGTCGTCGGGGTGGACGAGCTGGAGGTGCGCGATGTGGTGGCGCCCGCCCGGCACGGCGGCCAGTGCACCGGCCAGTGCATCGAGCGCCTCGCGCACGCCGCGGTCGCCGATGCCGTGGACGTGCACCTGGAAGTCCTCGGCAGCCAGCGCGACGACGGCTGCGCGCAGGGCACCCGGCTCGACGAAGGAGTGGCCGGTGTTGGCGGTGGGGTGGCCGCAGCGGTCGAGGTAGGGCTCGAGCAGCGCGGCCGTGCCGTTCTCCGCCACGCCGTCCTGCATGATCTTGACGCTGGTGGCCCGGAACCGGCCGTGGGAGTAGGCCTCGCGCCGCGCGACGAGGTCGGCCACCTGCTCGAGGCCCCGCTCGCGGTCCCACCACAGCGCGCCGACGACGTCGCCGGTCAGGGTGCCGGCCCGGGCCGCGCGACGGTACGTCGGGCCGGGGTCGTCCATGCCGGCGTACGCCCCCACGATCGCGTCCTGCCACCCCGTGACACCCAGGGAGTGCAGGTAGGCCTGGCCCGCCAGCAGGGCGGCGTCGTAGTCGGCCTCGGGCACGTCGGGCACGTGCCGAGCGACGACCGCCATCGCTGCCTCGTGCAGCGTGCCGGTCGGGCGCCCGTCGGCGTCGCGCTCGAACCGGCCGTGCTCCGGGTCGGGGGTGTCGCGGGTGATGCCGGCGATCTCGAGGGCGCGGGAGTTGACCCAGGCGCCGTGGTGGTCGCGGTTGGGCAGGATCACCGGGCGGTCGGGCACCACGGCGTCGAGGTCGGCGGCGGTCGGAGTGCCGCCCGGGAAGGCCGACATGGCCCAGCCGCCGCCCAGGATCCACGGCAGGTCCGGGTGGCGCTCGGCGTACGCCCTGATCTCGGCGAGGTACTCCTCCCGGGTGCGCAGCCCGGACAGGTCGCAGCGGATCCGCTCCAGGCCGCCCTGCACGGTGTGCACGTGCGCGTCGACGAAGCCGGGCGCGAGCAGGCCGCCGGCCAGATCGACCTCGGCGACGTCGGCACCGAGGTCCGCTCCGAGGTCGCGGTCGAGCGAGCCCGGCTCGCCCACGGCGAGCACGCGACCCGCGCGCACGGCCACGTCGGCCCGGCCCCGGTGGCGGTGGCCGTCGAAGAGGGTGCCGTGGCGGAAGACCGTCGTGCGCATGACAGATTCCTATCAGGATCACGCCTATTAGTCCTGACAACTGATTCCGCACCAATTGCGACGATCTGCCACGGAATCCATCGCGTCGGCTTGCCGGAGACGCCCTGATCGCGCACCATGGGCATATGTACCCGGACTACGACCACCTCCAGCAGGCCGCCAAGGACCACCTCTGGATGCACTTCACCCGCCACGGCTCCTACGCCGACCACGACGTCCCGATCATCGTGAAGGGCGAGGGCGCCTACATCTGGGACGCCCAGGGCAAGAAGTACCTCGACGGCCTGGCCGGCCTCTTCGTGTCGCAGCTGGGTCACGGCCGCACCGAACTGGTCGAGGCGGCGGCGAAGCAGGCCGGCGAGCTCGCCTTCCACCCGCTGTGGTCCTACGCGCATCCCGCGGCGATCCAGCTCGCCGAGAAGGTGGCGTCGTACGCCCCCGGCGACCTGAACCGCGTCTTCTTCACCAGCGGCGGCGGCGAGGCCGTCGAGACCGCGTGGAAGCTGGCCAAGAACTACTTCAAGCTCACCGGCAAGCCGATGAAGCACAAGGTGATCAGCCGGGCCATCGCCTACCACGGCACCACCCAGGGAGCGCTGTCGATCACGGGGCTGCCGTTGCTCAAGCAGCAGTTCGAGCCGCTGGTGCCGTCGACGTTCCGGGTGCCGAACACCAACATCTACCGCGCCGAGCTGCACGCCGACGACCCCGAGGCCTTCGGTCGCTGGGCCGCCGACCAGATCGCGGTCGCGATCGAGAACGAAGGCCCTGACACGGTCGCCGCCGTCTTCCTCGAGCCGGTGCAGAACGCCGGCGGTTGCTTCCCGCCCCCGCCCGGCTACTTCCAGCGGGTGCGCGAGATCTGCGACGAGTACGACGTGCTGCTCGTCTCCGACGAGGTCATCTGCGCGTTCGGCCGCCTGGGCCACATGTTCGGAGCCGAGCGCTACGGCTACCAGCCGGACATGATCACCTGCGCCAAGGGCCTGACCTCGGGCTACTCCCCGCTGGGCGCCATGATCGCCTCGGATCGGCTGATGGAGCCGTTCCTGTCGGGCCAGGGCTCCTTCGCCCACGGCTACACGTTCGGCGGACACCCGGTCTCGTGCGCGGTCGGTCTGCGCAACCTCGAGCTCTTCGAGTCCGAGCAGATCAACGAGCACGTCCGCGCCAACGAGAGCGGCTTCCGCGCCACGCTCGAGCGGCTCAAGGACCTCCCGATCGTCGGCGACGTCCGCGGCGACGGCTACTTCTACGGGATCGAGCTGGTCAAGGACAAGGACACCAAGGAGTCCTTCACCTCCGAGGAGAGCGAGCGCCTGCTCTACGGCTTCGTCTCCAAGGGCCTCTACAACGAGGGCCTCTACTGCCGCGCCGACGACCGGGGCGACCCCGTCGTCCAGCTCGCTCCCCCGCTGATCTGCGACCAGTCGCACTTCGACGAGATGGAGCAGATCCTCCGCGTGGTGCTCGACAAGGCCTACACCCTCATCTGACGCGACCCGGCTCTAGTTTCCCGCAAACACCCGGTGAGTCGGCTCTAGTTTCCCGCCAACACCCGGTGAGCCGGCTCTAGTTTCCAGCCCTTCACCTGAGCGCAACTGGTCTGTGGAGGACCGCCCAACAGGCACGGAGCGCGGGCATACGGGATGGATGAATCCCGACACTCCAGCTCTCCTCGACCGATCCTTTCCGCTTCCGATCGACGTCCCGTTCACTCGGCGAGACGCCCGCGCAGCAGGCATCTCCGACAAGCTCCTCCACCACCTCTCGCACGTCGGACTCCTGCGCCGCCCGGTCAAGGGCGTCTACGTCGCGGCCCAGGTGCCCGACTCACTGGCGCTGCGCTGCCGCCTGCTCAGGCTGGTCGTGCCTCCGGGCGCCTTCGTGTGTGATCGGACGGCAGCCTGGCTCCACCGAGGCGACGCCGCCTTGGCTCCCAACGAGCACCTCGAACCGCCTCCAGTGTCCTGTTTCCTACCCAGCGACCGAGGTCGACTTCGCAACCCGCTCGCCTCCAGCGGGGAGCGCGCCGTCGTTGCTCGCGAC
>WLIH01000160.1 GCA_009702305.1 Actinomycetota bacterium
CTGCCAACGCTAAGCGCAGTTCCTTCGCTCTCGCTGCCTGAGCAGTGATCGAAGCGTCAGACCGGGCATCCGTCTCCGTCCCGGACCCTGGCGTCATCTAGGAGACTTGCTCATCAACTGCTGTCAGGGTGGTTGATCGGGACTTAATCCTGACTGGGCCTGTCGGCGACGTGTCTGTGCGAGCGCCGGGGCCGAGAAAAGCGATAACACTGACTGCACCCGGAGAAGACCTGGATCGACGCTCGAGGACCGGGGTTCGATTCCCCGCAGCTCCACCGATGAGGCTTCGGCCTCGCCCTCTTGGACCACGGCCTCCCCGCCTGCGGGGAGGCCGTGGTGCTGTTGCGCTCTCGAGGTCGCCGGCGTGCTCGACGACGACGGACGCTGGACGGTGGATGCGAGGCGGTGCAGCCGAGGGTCTCGAGGTGTCGACACCGTCGGCGCGGCTATGCCTCATGCTGGAGACATGGAGCTCGAGTTCGACGGAGAGGTGTGGTCGTGGCGCGGGCCGGCGCCCTATCACTTCGTCACGGTCCCCGAGGACGACGCCGATGCGATCAAGGCCGTCTCCGGCGCGATCACCTACGGGTGGGGGATGGTGCCGGCGACGATCAGGATCGGCGAGACCCGCTGGACGACGTCGCTGTGGCCCAAGGACGGTGCGTACGTCGTGCCGCTGAAGGACGCCATCCGCAAGGCCGAGGAGATCGAGCTCGGTCACGTCGTCCAGGTGGCGGTGAGCATCGATGTCTGATCGGAGACGAGCCGCCGGCGTGGTCGCCGTCGCGATCCTCGCCGTCGTGCTGCAGCCGACCGCCTCGCCGGCGGCCATCGCCGACCACGCAGCACCGGTCGCGGCACGCCAGCTCGCCGTGCCGGTGGTCGTCGGCCACCGTGGGGCTCCCGGTCATCGCCCCGAGCACACGCTGGCGTCGTACCGGCTGGCCATTGATCTCGGGGCGGACTACATCGAGCCCGACCTGGTCTCGACCAAGGACGGGGTCCTCATCGCCCGCCACGACGACGAGCTGACGTCGACGACCGATGTCGCGGACCATCCCGAGTTCGCCGACCGCAAGACCACCAAGACGATCTACGGGGTCGAGCGCACGGGATGGTTCGCCGAGGACTTCACCCTGGCCGAGATCAAGACCCTGCGCGCCCGGGAGAGTGCCTCCGCGTTCCGTCAGGAGAGCGCGTCCTACGACGATCGCTTCAAGATCGCCACGTTCGACGAGGTGCTGCGACTGGTGAAGAAGCGCTCGCGCGAGCTCGGTCGCGTCATCGGCGTCGCGCCGGAGACCAAGTTCCCGTCGTACTTCGACTCGATCGGGCTCTCGCTCGAGGAGCCGCTCGTCAGATCGCTGCGGGCGTTCCACCTCGACCTGGCGACCAGTCCGGTCGTCATCCAGTCGTTCGAGGTGGGCAACCTGCGCCAGCTCAACCGCCGCATCGACGTGCCTCTGGTGCAGCTGGTCGCGCCGGTCGGCGCGCCCTACGACCTGATGGTCAAGGGCTCCGCCACGACGTACGCGACGATGACGACGCCGGCCGGTCTGGCCACGGTCGCGAAGTACGCCGACTGGCTCGCGCCCGACAAGGACATGGTCCTCCCGCGTGACCCGGACACCGGCGCGACCGGTGTGCCCAGCGCTCTCGTCGGCGATGCCCACCGCGCCGGGCTGTACGTCGTGATCTATGTCATTCGCAACGAGAACGCCTTCATGGCCACCAACTTCCGTGTCGGCTCCGAGCGGTTCGGGATGGGCGACGTCCACGCGGAGATCACGGCGTTCCTCGACGCGGGTGTCGACGCTTTCTTCGCCGACTTCCCGGAGTCCGGTGTCCAGGCCCGTGACGACTGGGTGGCGGCCCACCGCAGTTGACAGGTGTGAACCACGCCGCGGCGGCCAACACTGCCGTCATGGGATCCGGGTGGTGGCGAAGCGCGATCGGGGGCGCCGCGATGTCGGTCGTCCTCGTCGCGGGGTCGGCCTGGACGGCCGCCGCGGTGGACGGCGCGTCGACGCTGGCGGTGCAGGCGCCGGCGGCGTACGCCGACTCGGGGGTGCCCGTCAGCCTCTCCCTCATCGACGCCGGGGGCTCCCCGATCGCGGGTGCTCCGGTGAGCGTCGAGCGCCAGGTGGACGGCAGCTGGTCCCCGATGGCCACCATCACGACCGATGAGACCGGCGAGGCATCGATCGAGGTCGTGCTCAGCCGCGATCCGGCGGACAACCTGATCCGGGTCAGCTACGCCGGCGACGAGACGCACGCGCCTGCCGACACCGGGGAGGTCCTGCTGGCGTTGAAGCGACGCGACAGCCGGCTGCGCGTGACGGGACCCGGCAGCGTCGTCGACGAGACGCGGACGCGACTGGTCGTCCGCTGGACGACGGGCTCCGGCGCTCCGGTCAGCGGTCGGGTCCGGCTGTACCGCAGGGTGATCGGCGGGGAGTGGCGGCCGGCGGGATCGGTCACCACCGATGCTGCCGGTCGCGCCGAGCGGTCCGTCGGTCCCCGGGAGGACACGCTGTGGCGTGCCCGGGTGAGCCAGCAGGCTTGGTTGCGGTCGGCGGTGAGCGCCTCCCATCGCATCGACAATCGGCCGCCGCATGCGCCCGTGGTGCTCCCGTCCGACGCCCCGCAGCCCCGCATCGCCCTGCCGCCGCAGCCGCGTGCGACCGGCGCCGGCGCCCGTCCGGTGGTGTCGCAGATCTCCGATGCCGTCTGGTCGCAGATGACCGGGCGATCCTGGCACGCCGGCTGCCCGGTCGGGCGCGCAGGGCTCAGGCTGCTGCGCATCAACTACTGGGGCTACGACGGCTACCGCTACCGCGGTGAGCTGGTCGCGGCCGTGGAGGTCGTCGACCAGATGGCGGGGGCGCTGACGGACGTGTACGACGCCGGGCTGCCGATCCGGTCGATGTACCGGGTCGACCGCTTCGGCTGGTCGTCGCGGCTGCGCGGGGCGGACGACTACGCCTCGATGGCGGCCGGCAACACCTCGGCGTTCAACTGCCGCGACGTCGTGGGACGTCCCGGCGTCCGCTCGCCGCACTCGACGGGACGCTCGATCGACATCAACACCTGGGAGAACCCCTACCGCTCGGCCCAGGGCACGGTGCCGAACACGTGGTGGCAGTCGCGCAGCCACCCGTTGGTCGCGTGGAGGTCGGGCGATCACGCGATGGTGCGGATCATGCGCGCCCACGGCCTGGCATGGAGCTACGGCCTGGGCGACACCCAGCACTTCGATGCCCGCCGGTCGGCCCGGGTCGGGGTGGATCCCGGCTGTGCGACGACCGTGTGCGAGTGAGGTCTACTGCCCCGACATCACGCCGACGCGCTCCCGGGTGAAGCCCGGGAACACGGTGGCCGTCGACGCACCGGTCCGAGAAGCGACCACCTCGGCCAGGACCGAGCGGTAGTCGGTGGTCACGGAGAGGTCGGCGTCGGACGTCGTGGCGAGACCGGGCCAGATGCCGTAGTACTTGCCGCCCTTGACGCCGGCGCCAGCCAGCATCATCACGTTGCCCCAGCCGTGGTCGAGCCCCGAGCTGTCGTTCTCGACCACCCGTCGGCCGAACTCCGAGATGGTCACGAGCGTGACCTTGCCGGCGGCCGGACCGAGATCGGTGAAGAAGGCGGCGATCGAGGTCGCGAGGGTGGTGACGTTGTTGAACATCCAGCCGCTCGTCGAGGTGCCCAGGCTCTGGTGCATGTCCCAGTTGCCGTGGTCGACCGTGAAGACCGCGGAGCCGACATTGCCCTTGATGGTGCGAGCGACGGTGGCGAGAGCGCGGCCGAGATCGTTGCTGGGGTAGGACGACGTCGTGTCGGCGACGGCGAGCACGGGTGCGTAGTCGGCGACGGCGCCGAGGGCGGCCTGCATCCCGCGCCCCATCGAGGTGGACGACGCCGACCAGGCCTGGGTCAACGACGCGAAGCGCTTGTCCGAGCTGTTGAGCGCGCTCGCCCCCGCCACCCGCACGGAGGTCGAGCTGGAGGTAGCCATCGTCTGCTCCGGGCCGTACATCGCGCTGGGGCGCGTCCCGATGCTGAGCCCCTGCAACGGCGACGTGTAGGCGTCCGTGCCGAGCAGTCGGTTCAGCCAACCGGTGCGCAGCGTCGATCCGGGCGCTGCATCCTCGACCTCCTCCATCGCGGAGAAGTGCGATCGGTTGGCCACCGGGAGGCCCGTGGCGTGGACGGTCGCGAGACGCCCGGCGGCCCACATCGGCTCGAGAGGCTTCATGGCCGGGTGCAGTCCGAACATGGCGTCCGCGCGGAGCAGCTGGTCGCGTGGGACCGCGATCCGCGGCCGGGCGGTGTAGTACGCCGGGTCCGCGTGCGGCACGACGAGCGACAGCCCGTCGGCGGCCCCGCGCAAGGACAGGACGACGATCGTCCACGGTGCCGGCTGGGTGGCGGCAGCGGCAGGCGACGCCGGGGCCATCGTGACGACGGTGGAGCCGATGGCGGCCGCCGCCCCGAAGAGCGCCGTGCCCTGGAGCACGCCGCGGCGACTCGCGTGCATCTCGGCGCAGCAGTGCGCCGTCGCGTCGTGATCGGTCATCGCGCGTAGTGCTCCGGGGTGTCGAGGAGGGCGGCGAGCAGACGGGGGATGCCCGAGACGACGAACGGATGGTCCGCGGTGATCTCGGTGTCGGGGGTGACGCCCGTCGCCAGGACGCAGGTGCCGACCAGAGCCGACGTCGCCGGGCGGTAGAGGAGGGTCCGGGACACGTGGTCGACCACCTCGCGGAAGGAGGCGGGGAGCGGTGGCAGCCACGAGAGCGGATCGCGGTGGACGACCTGCGCGGTGGGCCGGCTCCGGTTCGCCAGGCTCCAGTGCAGTCCCACGGAGGCGAGCGCGCGCAGCGGTGACGACCAGGCCTCGTTGCTCAGCGGCGCCCCGTCGGGCCGCGGCCAGGTGCTGGTCACCAGCCCCAACGAGCCCGTGGAGGACACCATCACCGCGGTCGCGGAGTTGGTGTCGACGGGCTGCTCCACGCTGACCTGCATCGCGCGGAAGCTCGCCAGGACGTCCTCGTTCGGGTCGCGGAGCTTGGCGCCCACGGACCCGCGGACCTGGGGCGAGCGCACCAGGGCCTGGAGCACCGGCACGATCCGCGTGTCGGCGCGGAGATACACCTGGGCCAGCTCGTCGACGAGTGCCGGCGCGGGCGAGTCCGAGACGAACTTGGTCACCAGCCGCTCCGCGATCCGCCGAGCGGTCGCGGGGTGGTGAGCGAGGTAGGTCAGGTAGCGCCGCAGGACGGCGCGTCCGTCCGCGGAGCGGTTGGGGTCCCGGAAGCCCTTGACCTTGACGACCCCGGTCGCGTGGTACTCCGGCACGTAGAGGCGCTGCCAGGTGTCGTAGAGGTCGACCCGCCACCCGGTGAGGATCCGAGCCGAGTCCTTGACGTCGGACTCGGAGTAGTTGCCGGCGCCGACGGTGTGGAGCTCGAGGAGCTCGCGCCCCAGGTTCTCGTTGGGAGCAGTCTTGGTCGAGGTGGCGCCGTTGAGGTAGATGAGCATCGCGGGGTGCACGATCGCCGCGTTGAGCAGATGGTCGTAGCGTCCGAGAGCATGCTTGCGCACGACCTGGCCGTAGCGCGCGCGCCAGGTGAACTGGCCGTCGCTGGTCGCCGGCACGTGCAGGAGGTTCTCGAAGAACTCCGTCATCGTCTCGTGGACCTGGCGCTGCGAGACCAGTCGGCGGGTCAGCTGCCAGGCGGCGTAGTCGCGCATCACGTCGTAGCCGCTGCGGACACCCTCGACGTTGCGCTGCCACAGGTCGAGCGGCGTGCGCGCGAGGTCCGGCCACCAGGTGTCGACCTGGTCGCCCGCCGGATCGGCGATCCGGTCGGGGGAGAGCTGTTCCTCGAACCAGCGCAGGTGGCCCGACCCGGCGACCGTGCGAGCGAGCGCGGGCGTCGGCCCGGCGGTGAAGCGGGAGAGCAGGTGCCGCGCCTGCTCCGACGGGACGGCGGTCGGTGCACCGGCCGGTGCCTCGGACGACGTGGTGGACATGGCTCCTTCTCCCCGGTCGGGTCTCCCACCAGTATCCGCGGCGCTCGGCGCCTCGGGGCAGGTTCGCGTGAAGACGACGCGACTAGCCTGCGGGGGTGAGTCCCGAACGGTACCTGTGGTCGCTCTACGAGCCGGTGCACGCGATCGTGTACTTCGAGCCGCGTGTCGCGGGCTGCCTCGCCGACCACGGGCTGCACGGCTTCTGGAACGGGTACTTCGCCGGCCGCGCCGCACCTCTCGGAGCCGTCGGTCCGGACCCGGTGCGGGCACTGTTCTTCGGCTTCGCCCCGACCATGGTCGCCGCCGCCCTGCCGAAGGTCTGGTCGCGGATCACGCCGGAGCAGGCGGTGGCGGCCCGGGTCGACGCCGCCGAGCGCGTGCTCGCGCCGCTGCTCGAGCCCGGC
>WLIH01000161.1 GCA_009702305.1 Actinomycetota bacterium
ACCAGGGCATGGTCGGGGTCGGTGACCTGCACATGGGTCTGCACGATCCGCCGCTGGGGCGCGCCGCCGCGCCCGCCGCGGAAACGGCTGATCGCGTCGTGCCCCACGAGCAGACCCTGGGCGTCGCCGCGCAGGGTGCTGGCCCCGGGGGCGAAGAGCCGGTCCAGAGTGGGCACGTCGTCGGCCATCAGTGCGCGCTCGTAGTCCCAGAACGCCTCGACCAGCCCCGACGGCACCGGCAGAGGAGCGGGACCGCTGACCGACGCGGTCACCGGGTCACCCCGGCGAAGTCGGACTTGCGGATCAGGGCGTGCACGCCCTTGACCACGTCGACGACCTGGGAGATCTCGAAGTCGGTGGCGGCCGAGAGGTAGGCGTAGGCCAGGCGCGGGTCCATGCCGTACCTCGCCTCCAGCAGCGCGATCGCGTGACGCACGCAGTTCTGCACCGCGACGTCGAGGTCCTCGTCCATGCCGGTCGGCACCAGGTGGTCGGCGGTCTCGGCCAGCGGTGCGACCACCTCGCCGAACTGCCGCACCGCGTCCTCACCGGCGACCACGTCGAGTCGCACGCTCGCCCGCAGGGAGGCCTCCATTGCGGTCAGCGACACCTCGCCGTTGCCCTGCGCGAAGTGCGGGTCGCCGACGTAGACGCCGGCGCCGGCCACCTGGACGGGCAGGTAGAGCGTCGAGCCGACGGTGAGCAGTGCGATGTCGATGTTGCCGCCGTGCACCCCGGGCGGCACCGAGTGCGGTCGCTGGTCGCCGGTCACGGCCACGCCGATCGTCCCGAGGAACGGCGCGAGGGGGAAGCGCACCTCGGCCGGGCCGCCGGGTGCCAGGGGCAGCAGCCCGTGCGTGCCGGCCTCGTCGACGCGCGCGAACGCCGAGAACACGTCGCCCTCCAGCGGGTACTCCCCGGGCAGTGCGCCCTTGCCGTGGCGGTTGGAGATGACGCCGTAAGGCACGCGTGGCAGCGTCTCGAGGATCGTCACGGCGAGCAGGTCGCCCGGCCGCGCGCCTCGCACGTGCACCGGGCGGCTGACCACGTGTGGTCCGTCGACCCCGAAGGTCCGCTCGTAGTCGGAGGCGGCGAGCGCCACCGCGTCGGCCAGCACCGGCACGTCGTACGCCGCGAAGTAGGCCAGCGGGTCGCGGCCCTGGTCCTCGAGGATGCCCTCGTGGCTGATCGTGTCGAAGGTGACCTCGGTGCCGGGCTCGACGCTCAGCACGGCGTCGTCGCGCTCGCACGGCAACCGCCCCCACAGCACGTGGTCGGTGGTCGAGGGGAGGTACGTCCCTCTGATCGGTCCGACACCGGTCTCGAGCACGTCCATGGCGCGGAGCCTACGGACCTCGTGTTTCGCCCGCGTTGAGAGCCGTCTCGTCAGCTCAGGTCGGACACGGCGAGCACCACCGCCAAGAACACCGACACCACGACGATCGCGCCGGTGAGCACCATCCCGAGGGAGAACGACGGCAACGGCTGATGCGTGCGCATCGCCCTCTCGACCTTCGCCCACCGGACGAACGCCAGCGCAGTCGTCAGCCCGCCGAAGAGCACCAGCACGACGACGAGCACCGATCTCAGCCAGGACGAGTCCGGCACGCCCAGCGAATGGAGCGCGACGGCGCCGGCCAGCAGCGCCAGCGACGTGCGGATCCAGGCGAGGAAGGTCCGCTCGTTGGCGAGGCTGAACCGGGGATCCGGCTCTTGGCCCACGTCGTAGACCCACGTGGGGTGGCGTTCGTGCATGGGCACATCGTGGCGCATCCGGGCGGCGCGCGAGTCGCCGCCCGTGGTTGGCGTCGGCTGGGGAGTGCCGTGGCACGATCGCCCGCATGCTCGGAACCCCTCGCACCGTCCTCGCCGTCCTCGCGACGGCCCTCCTCCTCTCCTCCTGCACGGGAGGCTCCGACTCATCCGACTCACCCGACGAGCCGGACGCCAGTTCGTCGCTCGCTCCCGAGGAGCGCCCGCCGGGCAAGGCGGAGGCCGTGGAATCGGGACTCGGCGTCGACGGGCAGCGAGCGGTCGGCGTGGCGGTCGTCCAGAACCAGAGCTCGACCGACGGTCAGTCCATCCGCGTCGACTTCGCCTTCCAGACGAAGGCGGGGCGGACCGTGACCACCGTCAGTCGTTCGGCGTCGTTCGCGGACTCCGACCAGAGCCTGGTCGTCGTCGGCCAGGCCGACCTGACGGGCCTCGACGCCAAGGTCGCCGCCGTCGACGTCTCGGTGACGGTGACCAACGCCGACGTCGTGCCGCTCGCCGCAGGCCTGAAGGTCACCGGCGGCAAGGTCGCGGACACGAAGGCCGGGCCGACGGCCACCTTCACCGTCGTCAACGAGTCCGAGGACGACCTGGTCGCGGGAGCTCTGGCCGTGGCGTGCCGCAATGCGCGCGGTTCGATCATCGGCGGCGGCTTCGCATCCGTCCCGGCGCTCGAGCCGGGCGAGCGGCTGATGGTGCGGGCCGGAGACCTCGTCCTCTCAGGGCCCGCCGAGCGGTGCTCGGCTTCACCGGCATCCGCCTGAGAATCGCTGCTCCCGAGCCTCACCCGGAGGTCCTAGTACCTTTGGGAGGGTTTTCACTGCGCCCGCGCAGCCGATAGGTTCGCCATCATCGCGGGTTAAATGTTTGAAAGCCCGATCCCTTTGGTAGAGCGTGTTTTGCACGTGCAAACCGGGGGCAGGGTGCTGTTATGCTCCACGCGCTGCTGGGGGTAGAGGTGTGCTTGCACACATCACTTCCGGGGACCAGAGCCGCTGCTGGTTGCGCCAGGGTGCTCCACACAGGGTGGGTCATCCGATGAGGATTCGGGACAACCTCGGGTCTTCGACCTTTATGAAGGGAAACATCCACATGAGTAGTGCCAAGCAGAGCGTCAAGCGCGTTCTCGCTCTCAGCACGGGCGCCGTGATTTCTGCCGGTGCCCTCACCATGGTGACTCCGGCGGCCAACGCGGCAACTGGGGATTCCATCACTGTCGCCAGCGTCAGCCCCGTTCGCAACGGCGGCTCCGAGGGTGCCAAGATCCTCCTCCGTACCAAGGGCGTCCCGGACTCGTCCCTGCTGAAGCTCGTCGCTTCCGACCTCAACATCGCGACGTCGCTCAACACGCCCAACCAGACGATCGGTGCTCCGGTCTTCGGCGCCACGATCGCCAACGGCGCCCCGGGCGACACCAACACCACCGACGGTCTCGACGAGATCAGCCTGACCCTCCCGGTCACCACCTCCGCCGACGGCGGCGTCGCCAAGTTCGCGATCTTCGAGGACGAGGCCACTGCTGGCGTCGACGCCACGGAGGCGCGTGTCCAGGTCGAGCTCACCACGGCCGGCGCGCCGACCTCGGTGACCCTGGCTCCCGCCGCGCAGACCTCGCCCCTGGGCGTGGCCTCGGGTGCGTACACCGTCGCCATCAAGGACGCCGGCGGCCGCGCGACGCAGCTGACCGGTGCTGAGAACTTCACGGTCAACGCCACCGGCGGTGCGACGAGCTTCTCCGCCCCGGCGGACAACAACGTGCTGAGCGCCTCCGAGCTGTCGGGCGGTTCGGTGACCTTCACGGCCACCGGCACCGGCACGACCGGCCTGCGCACGATCTCTGTCGCCGGTGGCACGCCGCCGGCCGCGACGATCGCTGCTTCGGGCACGCTCGATGTCGTCGGTGCGGCCGCCGGCCTGACCAACGCCAACCTCGACGTGGTCACGGGTGCTGACAGCTACGCGGCTCCGGGCGACCCGAGCAACGTGTCGGTCCGCGTCGACCAGGCGTCGATCAAGCTCGACATCGTCTCGGCGCCCAACGCCGGCAAGACCGTGTCGCTTGCGATCGCCCGCACCGCTGGCGTTCTGACCTTCGGTGGCAAGACGACCGCCACGCTGACGACCGTCCTCGACGCCGCCGGCAAGGGTTCGATCACCATCACCCCGGACGCTGGCACGGTCACCGACGCCGGTCAGTTCACCGTCAACGGCGCCGGCCTCGGCCTCGTCTTCGACTACGACCGTGCGCAGGCGACGGCGATCAAGCCCGCCGCTACGACCTACGTGTCGAAGTTCGGCGGCTCGGTCGACGTGACCGCGACGGTCACCGACCAGTTCGGTCTGCCGATCACCGGCGTCCTCGTGACCGCTCAGCGCACCGGCGGCGTCAACGCCGACGCGACTGAGTCGGCCAAGAAGGCTGTCGGCGCCGACGGCAAGGTCACCTTCACCCTGACCGACACCAAGGCCAGCGTCACCAACGCTGCGTCCGACACGGTCAACTTCAAGGTCTACCAGGACTCGTTCGCTGCTCTGCCGCTCGCCGGCGTGACCGCTACCCCGGCCACGATCGTCTACTCGGTCGACGGCAACGGTGCCGACTTCATCGTCACCCTGGACGGCGCTAACACCGCCGGTGCCGCGTACGACCCGGCCTCGATCACGGTCGACCCGCTGTCTGACGCGATCGCCGACAACGGCAACCTCTCGGCCGACGAGTCCACCACGCTCGCCACCGTCGGTGGGACCAGCGGCTCTGCCGTGACGGTCACCGCCGACAACGGCGCGCTGGTCCTCAAGGCCGGCGAGACCACGCTGGCTGAGGGCGCGGCGTCCAAGTCCGGCGTCATCGGTCAGTCGTTCCGCATCGTCGGCACCAAGTCCGGCGTCGTGACCGTCACCACCGTCTCGGCGGGCATCACCAAGACGGCGAAGTTCACCGTCAAGGCCGGCTACTCGGCTCGCAACGTCGCCGTCACGGCTCCGGCCAAGGCGATCGCCGGCGACCTCGCCGTCTTCACCGCCAAGATCACCGACGCCTTCGGCAACCCGATCCCGAACTACACGATCGGCGGACTGAACGTCCAGGTCTCCGGTCCGGGCGCGCTGCAGGACACCGGTGCTCAGACCAACGCTGCCGGTGAGCTCGCGCTCAACGTCCGCGTCAACGGTGGTGCCTCGGCGCCGATCACCGTCACGGTGACCGGTCTCTTCAACACGCAGTTCGGTGCGGCGGCCAACCGCCTCTACACCAGCTCGACGACGAACGACGCTCCTGGCCTCGGGGCCTCGACCGGTTCGGCCACCGCCACGGTGACCGACGTCGTCGACATCGCCGCCCTCCAGGCTGCGGTGGACGCTGCTCAGGCTGACGTCGACGCCGCCCAGGCTGCGTCCGACGCCGCCGTTGCCACCCTGGCCACCGCCAAGGCTGACAAGGCTGCTGCTCAGAAGTCGGTCGCGAAGGCCAAGAAGGCCGTCAAGAAGGCCCAGGGCCCGAAGGCCAAGAAGGCTGCGAAGGCCAAGCTCAAGAAGGCCCGCGCTGCCCTCCAGGCCGCTCGTGCCGACGTGACCGCCGCCAAGGCTGCTGTCACCACCACGGCTGCCGACCTGGCTGCCGCTCAGGCGAAGCTCGAGGCGGCCAAGGCTGCCCTCGCGGACGCCCAGAACTGATCCACTCGGCTCTCACCGGTCCGGTGAGGGGAGCGATCCCCTCACCGCACCGGTGACCCGGATGGTCAGCTCAGTCTGACGAACACCTCATCAGGCCCCCGGTCCTCGGACCGGGGGCCTGATGCATGCCCGGGGCCGGTGCCGCCTAGGGTCGTCGTATGGCCTACGAGTTCGACACCCACATCGCGGTCACCCCACGTGACGATGACCGCTACGACGCCGTCCTCGACGAGGGATGGAGCGTCGGTGGCGGCATCAACGGCGGATACCTGCTCGCGGTCGTCGGCAATGCCCTCAAAGCGCACCTGCCCACCAAGCCCGACCCGATCACCGTCAGCGCCTACTACCTCTCGGCCGCGGTCGCCGGTCCGGCCACGGTCGTCGTCGACGTACGCCGCGAGGGCGGTCGCACCGCCGTGGCGTCGATCGACCTGCAGCAGGACGGGGTCACCCGGATCACCGCCCTGGCGACGTACGGCGACCTGTCCCGCGACGCCGGCGACGTGCGGACCACCGCCCCCGAGATCGAGCTGCCGCCCATCGAGCAGTGCGTCCGCAACACCGACGCGCCGCCGGAGGTGCTGGCGCTGGCGCCGATGATGCGTCGCTTCGACATGCGCTTCCCGGCCGACCAGGCCGGGTGGGCGGTCGGTGCTCCTGCCAAACAGGGCGTGCTGGGGGCGTGGTTCAAGCTGGCCGACGGTCGCGAGCCGGACCCGATCGAGCTGTTGATGGTCCTCGACGCGCTGCCCCCGGTCACCTTCGACCTCGGCCTGATCGGCTGGGCGCCCACCCTGGAGCTCACCGCCCACGTGCGTGCCCGGCCGGCGCCGGGCTGGCTCAAGGTGCGGCACGCGACCCGCAACATCGCCGGCGGCATGTTCGAGGAGGACTGCGAGATCTGGGACTCCGCTGGCCGCCTCGTCGCCCAGTCCCGCCAACTCGCCCTGCTGCCACGCATGCCCGCCTGATCACCC
>WLIH01000162.1 GCA_009702305.1 Actinomycetota bacterium
CAGGCTGGCGTCGTCGACCGAGGCCGAGCGTCGGGTCCGGAAGATGGTCATGATGATCGCGAGGCCCACGACGACCTCGGCGGCAGCCACGACCATCACGAAGAAGGCCGCGATCTGGCCGTCGAGGTTGCCGTGCTGCTTGGCGAAGGCGACCAGGGCGAGGTTGCTGGCGTTGAGCATCAGCTCCACGCACATGAACACCACGATGGCGTTGCGACGCGTCAGCACCCCGACGCAGCCGATGGTGAAGAGGATCGCGGAGAGGACGACGTACTCCGTCATGCCTGGTCCTCCTCGGAGCTGGCCGTGGCGCCGTCGGTGCCGGCGGTCTCGGGCTTGTGGGTCGGATCGACTCCGAGGCTGGCCTGGATCTGCTCGATGTCCTCGGCCAGGGCCGGCGCCGACCGCACCGTGCCGCGGGCGGCCAGGACGCGGGAGATCGAGGCCTCGGACGGCGTGCCGTCGGGCAGCAGCGCAGGGGTGTCGACGGCGTTGTGCCGGGCGAAGACGCCGGGAGGAGGCAGCGGGCCGAGGTGCAGGCCCTTGTCGGCGTAGTCGCGGACCCGTTGCGCGGCCACCGACGCCTGGGTCGGCTTGGGGGTGAGTCGCTCGCGGTGCGCGAGCACCATCGCGCCGACCGCGGCGGTGATCAGCAGGGCACTCGTGGTCTCGAAGACCACGACGTAGCGGGAGAAGAGCAGGTTGGCGAGGGCCTGGATGTTGCCGCCCTCGTTGGCCTCGTCGAGCCCGACCGTCGCACCGAGGCTGATCTGGCTCAGCCCGATCACGAGCAGCAGGCCCAGGGAGAGTCCGCCGATCGCGGCGTAGAGCCGCTGCCCGCGGATCGTCTCGACCACCGAGTCGGCGGCGTCGACGCCGACGAGCATCAGGACAAAGAGGAAGAGCATCAGGATCGCGCCGGTGTAGACGATGATCTGGACCGCGAAGAGGAACGGCCCGTCGAGGTCGAGGTAGAGCACCGCGAGGCTGATCATCACGACGGCCAGGAGCAGGGCCGCGTGCACGGCCTTGCGGACGAAGAGGATGCCGAGGGCGGCGATCACCATGATCGGCGCGAGGACCCAGAACGCGATCACTGACCCGCCTCCGGTGCCGGGGCGGCGTACTGACCGCGGTAGTAGTCCTCGGCGTCGTCGGCCAGCAGCATCGCGTGCGGCGGCTGCACCATGCCGGGCAGCAGCGGCGCCAGCAGGTCGGACTTCTCGTAGATCAGGTCGGCACGGTTGGTGTCGGCCAGCTCGTACTCGTTGGTCATCGTGAGTGCGCGGGTGGGGCACGCCTCGATGCACAGGCCGCACAGGATGCAGCGCAGGTAGTTGATCTGGTAGACGCGGCCATAGCGCTCACCCGGGCTGAAGCGACCGGAGTCGTCGCCCTCGCCGTCGACGTTCGAGGCACCCTCGACGTAGATCGCGTCAGCGGGGCACGCCCAGGCGCACAGCTCGCAGCCGATGCACTTCTCGAGCCCGTCGGGCCAGCGGTTGAGCTGGTGGCGACCGTGGAAGCGAGGTGCGGTGGGGAGCTTCTCGAAGGGGTACTGCTCGGTGACGACCTTCTTGAACATCGTCCGGAAGGTCACCCCGAATCCCGCGACGGGATCCCAGAACTGCTCCTTGAGGGTCTTGCCCTCGGACTGTGGCTCGGCCATTAGCTCTCCTCCCCCGACGTTGCTGCGACGGTGGGTCGTGAGTCGAACGTGAGAGGTGCGGCGGCGCCGCGCACGGCCCCGCCTGCCGGCATCGGCGGCACCGGGAAGGCGCCGGGACGCGGAGCGGCGGCCGCCTCGGGAGCGACCTCCTCGTCGTCCTGGTCGCCGATGAAGAAGAGCACCAGGAAGACCGCGGCGAGGATGCCGATGCCGATCAGGAGGTTCTGCTGCTCGAACCAGCCCTCCATCTCGGCCACCCGCAGGGTCGCGACGGCGACGATCCACAGCAGCGCGATCGGGATGAGTCGCTTCCAGCCGAAGGCCATGAACTGGTCGTAGCGCAGCCGCGGCAGCGAGCCGCGCAGCCAGATGAAGAAGAAGATGAAGGTCAAGACCTTGCCGAAGAACCAGATCACCGGGACGTAGCCCTCGTTGGCGCCGGCCCACACGTGGTCGATCCAGAACGGCGCGTGCCAGCCACCCAGGAAGAGCGTGGTGGCCAGCGCGGACACGGTCGCCATGTTGACGTACTCGGCGAGGAAGAAGAGCGCGAACTTGATGGAGGAGTACTCCGTGTGGAAGCCGCCGACGAGCTCGCCCTCGGCCTCGGGCAGGTCGAACGGCGCCCGGTTGGTCTCACCGATCATCGCGATCACGTAGATGACGAACGACGGCACCAGGATCAGGCCGAACCACACGTCGTCCTGCGCGGCGACGATCTCCGAGGTCGAGACCGAGCCGGCGTACAGGAACACCGCGACGAGCGCGAGGCCCATCGCGACCTCGTAGGAGATCATCTGCGCGCTGGAACGCAGGCCGCCGAGCAGGGAGTACGTCGAGCCGCTGGACCAGCCGCCGAGCACGATGCCGTAGATGCCGATCGAGGCGACCGCCATCACGAACAGCACCGCGACCGGCATGTCGGTCAGCTGCAGCGGCGTGCGCTCGCCGAAGAAGTTCACCTCAGGCCCGAACGGGATCACGCTGAAGGTCACGAAGGCCGGGATCACGGCGATGATCGGCGCGAGGACGAAGACCACCTTGTCGGCGGCCTTGGGGATGATGTCCTCCTTGAACATCAGCTTCGCGCCGTCGGCCAACGACTGCAGCAGGCCGAAGGGGCCGTGCACGTTGGGGCCGATGCGGTGCTGCATCCGGGCCACGACCCGGCGCTCCCACCAGATGTTGAACAGGGTGAGCAGGACCAGCACCAGGAAGATCAGCAGCGCCTTGACCAGGATCACCCACCAGGCGTCCTGACCGAAGGCCGACAGGTCGTCGGCCTCCATCGGCACGAGTCCCGGGATCACGCCGGCGAGGTGGGCGAGCATCATGCCTCGGCTCCCTTCACGGTCACGCGGCTGCCGGGCGAGGCCAGGTCGGCCAGCACCCCGCCACCGGAGGAGTTGGCGGGCACCCACACGACGTCGTCGGGCAGGTCGGTGATCTCGGCGGGCAACGTCATCGAGCCGCGATCACCGCTGAGGGTCACGGTCGGGCCGACGGCGTCGTAGACGGAGCGCGACACCTTGGCGACGGCGGTGCGGGCGGTGGCCGCGAGGTAGGGGTCGCCGACCTGCATCGAGCCCAGGTCGAGCAGCTGCTTCCAGGTCGAGAGCGCCACACCGGGGCCGGACGGCGCCGCGGCGGGAGCGCCGCTCGCCGTGGCGGCCATGGTCGCGCGCGCACCGTCCCACGGTCCGATCTCGGCCATCTCGGCGCGCGCCTCGGGCACCGTGCGGAAGCCGAGGCTGCTGCCCTGCCCGAGAGCGGCGAGCTCCTCGGCGATGCCGGCGAGGATGCGAAGGTCCGGAAGGGAGGCCGGGTTGTGCAGGACCGCTTCGAAGGGACGCGGACGGCCCTCCCAGGTCACGAACGTGCCGGCCTTGTCGGTGGTCGGGGCGACCGGGGAGACCACGTCGGCGGCCCGGGTCACCTCGGTCTCACGCAGCTCCAGCGCGACCACGAACGACGCCGCGTCGATCGCCGCGCGTGTGGCAGCCGGGTCGCTGGTGTCGGCCGGGTCGACCCCGGCCACCACCAGAGCGCCGAGCTCGCCCGCGATCAGTGCGGCGACGATGGCGTCGGCGTCGCGGCCGGGGGTCTCGGGCAGCGAGCCCACGCCCCACGAGGTGGCGACGTCGACGCGAGCAGCCGCATCGGCGACGGGGCGGCCGCCGGGCAGCAGGGTGGGCAGGCACCCGGCTTCGAGCGCACCGCGGTCACCGGCACGGCGCGGCACCCACGCCAGGCGGGCGCCGGACTTCGCGGCGAGCGACGACGCTGCGCTGAGCGCCCCGGGCGAGGTCGCGAGACGCTCGCCGACCAGGATGATGGCCGAGGCGTCGATGCCGTAGTCGGCGTGGCCGAGCAGCGCGTCGAGCGCAGCCGCCTCCGCACCGGGAGCGGTGGCGATGAGCGTGCCGGCCATCTTGCCGAGTCCGCGGGTCGCGAAGGGGGCGATGGCGAGGACCCGCAGCCCTTGCTTCGACGCCTTGCGCAGTCGCAGGAAGATCGTCCCGGCCTCGTCCTCGGGCTCGAGCCCGACCAGCACGACGGTGGAGGCGGTCTCAAGGTCGGCGTACTCGACCGTGCGACGCAGCACGACCTCGGCGCCGAGGAAGGCCGTCTCCTCGGCGGAGAGCGGACGTGCCCGGAAGTCGACGTCGTTGGTGCCGAGCGCGATGCGGGCGAACTTGGCGTAGGCGTAGGCGTCCTCCGCGGTGACCCGACCACCGGTCAGCACAGCGCTCGCACCGGCCGCATGCAGGCCGCGCGCCGCCACGGCGAAGGCCTCGGGCCACGACGCCGGACGCAGCGAGCCGTCGCCGCCGTCCTCGACGCGGTCGCGGACCTGCGGGTAGGCGAGCCGGTCGGGCTGGACCGCGTAGGTGAAGGCGAAGCGGTCCTTGTCGGTGATCCACTCCTCGTTGACCAGCGGGTCGTTGCCGGCCAGGCGTCGCATCACCTTGCCGCGACGGTGGTCGACCCGGATCGCTGCACCGCAGGCGTCGTGCTCGGCGACCGACGGCGAGGACACGAGATCGAAGGGGCGCGAGCGGAAGCGGTAGGACTCGGAGGTCAGCGCGCCGACCGGGCAGATCTGGATGGTGTTGCCGGCGAAGTACGACAGGAACGGCGCACCCTCGGCGATGCCGATCTGCTGCTGGGCGCCACGCTCGATCAGGGAGATGAACGGGTCGCCCGGGATCTCCTCGGCGAAGCGGGTGCAGCGCTGGCACACGATGCAGCGCTCGCGGTCGAGCAGGACCTGCGGCGAGAGGTTGATCGGCTTGGGGAAGGTGCGCTTCACACCGCCCGAGCCGGAGGTCTGGAAGCGGGACTCGCCGCGACCGTTGGACATGGCCTGGTTCTGCAGGGGGCACTCGCCGCCCTTGTCGCAGACCGGACAGTCCAGGGGGTGGTTGACGAGCAGGAACTCCATCACGCCCTGCTGCGCCTTGTCGGCGACCGGGCTGGAGGCCTGGGTGTTGACGACCATGCCCTCGGCGACCGGCAGCGTGCAGGAGGCCTGCGGCTTGGGGAAGCCGCGACCGTTGCCGGCGTCGGGGATGTCGACCAGGCACTGGCGACAGGCGCCGACCGGCTCGAGGAGCGGGTGGTCGCAGAAGCGCGGGATCTGGACGCCGACCTGCTCGGCGGCCCGGATCACGAGCGTGTCCTTCGGGACGCTGACCTGGATGCCGTCGATGGTGACGCTCACCAGGTCGACGGCGGTCTCGGTCTTCTCGGGAGTCGCGGTCATGTCAGGCACTCACTCCGGCGGTCGAGAAGACGGTGGAGGCGGCCGGGTCGATCGGGCAGCCCCCGTGGCTGAGGTGGGCGAGGTAGTCGTCGCGGAAGTACTTGATCGAGCTCGAGATCGGGCTCGTCGCGCCGTCGCCGAGCGCACAGAACGAGCGACCCAGGATGTTGTCGCACTGGTCGAGCAGCAGGTCGAGGTCGGACTCGGATCCCTGCCCCTTCTCCAGCGCGGCCAGGGTCTGCACCAACCACCACGTGCCCTCGCGGCACGGGGTGCACTTGCCGCACGACTCGTGCTTGTAGAACTCGGTCCAGCGCAGCACGGCACGCACCACGCAGGTCGTCTCGTCGAAGAGCTGGATGGCCCGCGTGCCGAGCATCGAGCCGACCGAGGCGACGCCCTCGAAGTCGAGCGGGATGTCGAGGTGCTCCTCGGTGAGCAGCGGCGTCGAGGACCCGCCGGGGGTCCAGAACTTCAGCTGGTGACCGTCGCGCATGCCTCCCGCCAGGTCGATCAGCTCGCGCAGGGTGATGCCGAGGGGGGCTTCGTACTGCCCGGGGGTCTGCACGT
The DNA here is from genome assembly GCA_009702305.1 of Actinomycetota bacterium. Classification (GTDB taxonomy): domain Bacteria; phylum Actinomycetota; class Actinomycetes; order Propionibacteriales; family Nocardioidaceae; genus Nocardioides. Next base: position 6,006 of record WLIH01000162.1, read on the forward strand.
GACCCGAGAGCGAGAAGATCCCGAAGCCCTTGGACTTCTCGGTGCCCATCGAGGCGAACCAGTCGGCGCCGTTGCCGATGATGCTCGGCACCGACGCGATGGACTCGACGTTGTTGATGACCGTCGGGCTGGCGTAGAGCCCGGCGACGGCGGGGAACGGCGGGCGCAGCCGGGGTTGCCCGCGGCGACCCTCGAGACCCTCGAGCAGGGCGGTCTCCTCGCCGCAGATGTAGGCACCGGCACCGGCGTGCACCACGATGTCGAGGTCGTAGCCCGAGCCGTGGATGTCGGTGCCGAGGTGCCCCGCGGCGTACGCCTCGGCGACGGCGGCCTGGACCCGGCGGATGACGTGCAGCACCTCGCCGCGGATGTAGATGAACGCCTTGTTGGCGCGGATGGCGTA
>WLIH01000163.1 GCA_009702305.1 Actinomycetota bacterium
GCGTGATAGCAGGCCCACTCGGCGAACGACTCGTTGAGCCACAGGTCGTCCCACCACTTCATGGTGACGAGGTCGCCGAACCACATGTGCGCCATCTCGTGCAGGATCACCGAGCAGCGGAACTCGTAGAACGAGCGCGGCTGACGCGAGCGGGGGAGGTACTCGTCGCGCAGCGTCACGCAGCCGGCGTTCTCCATCGCGCCCATGTTGTACTCCGGCACGTAGAGCTGGTCGTACTTGCCGAACGGGTAGGGGTAGTCGAAGGCCTCCTCGAAGAACTCGAAGCCGGCCTCGGTGAGCTTGACCAGCTCGTCGACGTCGAGGAACTCCACCAGCGACTGACGGCAGTAGTGACCGAGCGGGATCTCGCCGTGCTTGCCGGCGTAGACGTGCTGCACCTCGTGGTACTCGCCGGCGACGATCGCGGTGATGTAGGTCGACATCGGCTGGGTCGGCTCGAAGTGCCACACCGCGACGCCGTCGGAGACCGGCTCGGGCTGCGGGCTGGGGGAGTTGGAGACGACCTTCCAGTGGGCGGGTGCCGTCACGTGGAAGGTGAAGGGTGCCTTGAGGTCGGGCTGCTCGAAGGTCGTGTACACCCGTCGGGCGTCGGGCACCTCGAACTGCGAGTAGAGGTAGACGCGGTCGTCGACGGGGTCCACGAAGCGGTGCAGACCCTCGCCCGTATGCGAGTAGGTGCAGTCGGCGCGCACGACGAGCACGTTGTCGCCCGCCAGGCCGGGCAGGGCGATCCGGCTGTCGGCGTACGCCGTCGCGGGGTCGAGCGCGCTGCCGTTGAGGGTGATCTCGTGCACGGTGGCGCCGACGAGGTCGGCGAAGGTCTCGCTGCCGGGCTCGGAGCAGGTGAACTCGATGGTGGTCGTGGAGGCGAAGGTCGTGTCGCCCGTCGTGAGATCCAGGTCGATGGAGTACGACGTGACGTCCAGGAGAGCGGCGCGGGTGGCGGCTTCGTCCCGGGTGAGGTTGGTTCCAGGCATGCGGCCGATCATCGCACTCGGCGCGCCGACGCCTCTCAACCAGGGTGCGGCCGGGACGCCTGGGGCGCTTGGGGCAAATGTGAAAATTTGTGACGTATCGGCGTGTCGGTCCTTGACCTGCGCTTTACTTCTGCCTCGTGACCATCCTTCGGCGTGTCGTCTTGACACTTGTCGCAGCGATGATCTCTGCCCTGGTCGCGTCCGTGCCGAGCCTGCCGACGGCCAGCGCCACGTCGACGTACCTCTGCTCCGGCTACACCTCGTGCGCCGACGCGGGCTACTCGCACTTCGGCTACCGCACCGAGGGCAGCCAGATGTGGTGGCGGATGTACAGCGGCCACAACTGCACCAACTACGTGGCCTACCGCATGGTGCAGAACGGCATGTCGAGCGAACGCCCCTGGTCGGGCAACGGCAACGCCGAGAACTGGGGCCTCGCGATGGCCGACATCACCGACCGGACCCCGATGGTCGGGGCGGTCGCGTGGTGGAAGGCCAACGTGCCGGGCGCCGGCTCCAACGGTCACGTCGCCTACGTCGAGAAGGTGGTCTCCCGCACCGAGATCATCATCTCCGAGGACAGCTGGAGCGGTGACTTCCACTGGCGCCGCATCGAGAAGGACGGCGGCAGCTGGCCGAGCGGCTTCATCCACTTCGCCGACCGCGCGGTCGAGCTCGAGGACCCGCCGGTGATCACCGGCAACGTCGCCGTGGGCGAGGCGCTCACCGCTACGACCGGCGACTGGAGCCCGGCCGGCTCCTACGACTTCCAGTGGTACGCCGCCGGGCAGCCGATCGCCGGCGCCACCGAGCGCACCTTCGTGCCCAGCCCGGCCCAGCGCAAGATGCGCCTCAGCGTGGGAGTCGCGGCCCAGCGCCGCGGCTACCTCCCCGGAGAGGCCACCTCGCCGCGCACGGCCAAGGTCGCGCTCGGCACGCTCGCGATCAGCGACCGACCGGTGCTGAGCGGGCTCGCGCGGGTCGACGAGACGCTCTCGGTCGCCGGCGGCGGCTGGTCGCCCGAGCCCGACAGCACCCGCATCCAGTGGTACGCCGACGGCGAGCCGATCGAGGGCGCCACCGAGTCCTCGCTGCACCTGCGCCAGGGCCAGATCCGTCAGCGGATCACCGCGACGATCACGGCCAGCCGTGAGGGCTACCGCGACTCCGTGCTCACCTCCGAGGCCAGCGAGCCGGTGCAGGCCGGGCGCTTCGAGATCACCGAGCCCTTCACGGTGGCCGGTCGCCTGCGCGTGGGTCGCGTGCTCACGGTCACCCCGGGCAGCTACGAGCCGCGTGACGCCGACGTGGCCTACACCTGGCTGCGCAACGGTGCCGAGATCGACGGCGCGCACGCGGCGACGTACCAGCTCACCCCGCAGGACGTCGGCAAGAGCATCACGGTGCGCGCGGACCTGACCCGGGCGGGCTACCGCGACGAGTCGGTGCTGATGACGACCGAGGGTCGGGTCACGACCAAGCCCGAGCTCACGGTCCAGGCCGACGGCAAGGCGGGCAAGGTCGTCGTGCGCCTGCGGGTCACGGCTCCGGGCGTCGAGCAGCCCGGTGGTCCGGTCACCGTCTCGATCGGCCGCCACGAGGTCAGCGGCGAACTGGTCGACGGCGTCGTCCGCCTGGTGCTGTCCGGCATCGAGCCCGGCAAGCACCAGCTGCGCGTCGTGTACGCCGGCACCTCGGTCGTCGAGGCTGCCCGCGAGGTGGTCCAGGTGAAGGTCCTGCGGCCCGAGAAGTAGCCTCGGATCATGACGACCAAAGCCGAGTTCTGGTTCGACCCGCTCTGTCCCTTCGCCTGGATCACCTCGCGGTGGATCCTCGAGGTCGAGCAGGTCCGCGACATCGAGGTGCACTGGCGGATCATGAGCCTGGGCTACCTCAACCAGGACAAGGACATCCCCGAGGAGTACCGCAAGATGCTCGAGGGCGCCTGGGGTCCCGTGCGCATCTGCATGGCCGTCGATCAGGACCACGGCCAGGAGAAGGTCTTCGCGCTCTACACCGCGATGGGCACCCGCATCCACCGCGAGCAGCGTGGGCGCGACAAGGACGTCATGGCCGAAGCGCTTGCCGAGGTCGGCCTGCCGGCGTCGTACGTCGACGCCTTCGACGACGCGCAGTACGACGAGGCGATCATCGCGAGCCATCACCTCGGCATGGACCAGGTCGGCGACGAGGTCGGCACCCCGACCATCTCGATCGACGGTGTCGCGTTCTTCGGCCCCGTCATGACCTCCATCCCCAAGGGCGAGGAGGCCGGCAAGGTCTGGGACGGTGCGGTGGCGCTCGCGGCGTATCCGTACTTCTTCGAGCTGAAGCGCTCGCGCAACCAGCCCCTCGACTTCAGCTGACGCGTCGCGGCCACGTGGTCTGAGCCACAGGTCTGGGCCGGGGTGGCGCGCGCCCGCGCGCAGTTCCACGATGAGCCATGCGCGTGCTCCTGCTCCTGCCCACCGCCGCACTGATGGTGGCGACCCTGCCCGGTGTCGTGGACGGTCCGGCCCCGGCTGCTGCCTCGCCGGTGCTCGCTCGGGTCTCCCCGCCGGACCGGGCACGGGTGGCGGAGCCCGACGACCTCGCGCTCTACCGCGACCCGGTGAGCTATCGCGGTCGGACCAAGGCCCCGGCGGTGCGTGCCCTGGTCGGCCGCACGACCGACCTGTCGCCGACCGGGGAGAACCCGGACGTCTATGTCGACGAGGCAGGCACCTCGCACATCGTGTGGAACGAGCCGCGCGGCGACCAGCCCGACGAGACGATCTACTGCCGGCTGCCGCGCGGAGCCTCCGCATGCTCGACGACGGCCACCCTCCGTTTCGACAAGACCTACGGGGCCGGTGACGACCCCAGCTTCAACACCGACTACGACGGCCCCAAGATCGTGCGGATCGGCGACGCGCTGCTGGCCCTGTCCTACCGGTTCCCGACCATCGCTCGCGGTCCCGACGGGCGCGACGGGAGCGTGTCGGTCGGGTGGGCGTCCTATGACGGCGGGACGACGTGGGACGCACCCGTGATCCTCGGACGCCGCCCGCTGGGCGAGCTGGCGGTCGCCGGTCCCAGCGACGATCCGGTCGTCGTCAACGTCGGCACCGCGCCCTACTGCTTCGACGACGAGCGTCCTGGTCAGATGTGCGTCAGTGCGATCCGGTCCGGTCTCTTCGACGGCAGCTCGGGCTCGCTCAGCCCCCGTGCGGGCGTCGACTACTCCGGGACGGTCGTCGCCGACGGCACGAGCGCCGTGGCAGCGATGACCGACGCCGGCATCAACTCGGCGTCGCAGTCGTCCATCTGGCTGCGCCGGTGGTCCGGGGTCGACCCGGTCTCGGACCCCGACAACTGGGACCTCTCCGCGCCTTTCCCCGGTGACGCACCCGACCTGGCCAGCGGCCCGCGCGGTGTCTACCTGCTCGCCAACGAGTGGACCTCGTCCGGGGTGCCTGGCGATCTCCAGGTCCGCAGCGTGACGCACCGGGGCGCGGGGATGGCTCCCGAGCTCGGGCCGGCGACACGCGTGGCAGGCGACTTCGCCAACGACGGCCAGGTCTTCGAGGATCCCGCAGGCGGCTTGCACATCGCCTACATCGAGTCCGGTGCGGTGCACCTGCGCACGACGATGCCCGAGGACGTGCCGAGCCCCGCGGCCGCCCTGCTGCCGGCCGTGACCCTCTCGACCCGGGTCGGCCTCAGCAACAGCATCGCCCTCGGTGCCACGGCTGATGGTGGCGGAGTGATGGCGCACTCGGACGACGACGGTGTCGAGGTCGTCGGCTTCGGCTCCACCGCACCGACCGGCGTGCCCGGTCTGGCCGACCTGCCCGGTGGGGGCAACCTCTCCTGCACCACGATCGGCTTCGGCAGCTTCGAGGTGCGCGCCCTGCAGGGCTGCTTCTTCCGCGGCACCGGCGCCAACAAGCGGCTGGTCGTCACCCGCGGCGCCATCTCGCTCAACGGCCTCGAGATCGTGCCCGATGCCGGATCGCAGCTCGTGCTCGACCCGGATCTCCTGCGCCTCGACACGATCGGCACCGCGCGGGTGCTCGCGCGCAACGACTCGGCCGAGATCGAGCTGTTCCACGGCCGCATCCAGCGCGACCTGGCCGGGCTGCGGCCGGGAGACCGGATCTTCGAGTTCCCGCGCGAGTCCTTCCAGGCCGAGGTGCTCGGCTTCCCCGTGGCGTCCGGCCTGCCGGTCGAGCTGACCGCCGGCGGAGACGCGCGTGGCAGCAGGCGTGCGGGCGGCGGGATCCGGATCCCGTTCGACGTCGGGCTGCCGGCTGAGTTCGGTGGCTTCACGGGTGCCGGTGTGCTGCGTCTGGAGGACGGTCGCGGGCTGGTGCTCGACAGCCTCCGCATCCACGTGGGCCCGGTCGGCTTCGGCGTGCTGACCTTCGAGGCCACGGTCGACTGGGTCGCCGGCGGCACCTGGACCGGCGATGGCACCCTGCAGCTGCCGGCAGGCAAGATCGCCGCGCACGTCGCCTTCATCGAGGGTGACTTCGACAACGCGAGCATCAGCTACGACCCCAACCCCCCGGTGCCGATCGGTCAGTTCGTCTATCTCACCCAGGTCCGGGGCGGTTTCAAGGTCCGGCCCGAGACGACGTTCAGCGCCGGTGTGAAGATCGGTGCCGGCCTGCCCGTCCAAGGCGTCCAACCGGTGACCGCCGACGGCGAGGCGATGATGATCTTCCCGCGCAGCGGTCCGGCGAGCTTCCAGCTGCACGGCTCGGTCGAGCTGCTCGGCATCGGCCTGGCGCAGTCGACCTTCCGCTTCGACACCGACGGCTACGCGTCGTACGACGGGTCGACCACGCTCGACCTCGGAGCGGTGAGCGGCTCGGCGTCGTTCAGCGGGTTCATCGACGCCACCCAGGGCCTCTTCGGTGCCCAGCTGACGGCCGGCGGACAGGCCTGCGGCAGCTTCAGCGACGCCAACGGGCAACCCGAGGCGACCCAGCGGTGCAGCAAGGGCGGACTGCAGGCAGCGGTCTCGAACGTCGGCTTCGCCGCCTGTGCGGGCCTGGAGACGCCGGTCGGTCCGGCGACCATCGGCATCGAGCAGAAGTGGGAGGACCTCGAGCCGCTGGTCCTGGCCTCCCCGCCGTTGCTCACCTTCGCACTGATCAGCGCGGTCGCCTTCCCGTGCGACACCGGCGAGTTCATCATCCCTCCGCCGCGACGGTTGCAGGGTCACGGTCGGGTCGCCCGCGCGATCGCGGCCGGCGGCACGGCGTACGACCTGCCCGCCGGGCTGCCGACCGCGACGGTGCGTCTCGACGGTGTCGGCCCCGGTGGCGCCGAGGTCTCGGTGACGGCTCCGGACGGGACCGAGGTCTTCGGCCCCGATGCGGCGCCCGGAGCCTCGACCGCGGTCAGGGTCCCGGGA
>WLIH01000164.1 GCA_009702305.1 Actinomycetota bacterium
AAGCACGGCTTCTTCGGCTACGTGAAGCTGCAGTGCGTGCCGTCCGGCATCACCGGTCCGATGTTGCTGCTCCTGGTCCCGCTGGAGTTCATGTCCAACATCCTGGTCCGCCCGGTCACGCTGGCCCTACGTCTGTTCTGCAACATGTTCGCCGGCCACCTGCTGCTGATCCTCTTCGCCCTCGGTGGCGAGCACCTCGTGCAGATGGGCGCCGGCTACGTGCCGGTCGGCATCTTGTCGTGGGTGCTCTTCATCCTGGTCGCGTTCCTCGAGGTGCTGATCCAGTTCCTCCAGGCCTACGTCTTCGTCCTGCTGAACGCCATGTACATCGCCGGCGCGCTCGCAGACGAGCACTGAGCTCCACCCCAACCGCACCACCCACTGAAGTAGTAACAACCGAAAGGAACAAGCCGTGCTTGCTATGGCTATCGAGGGCTCTGCCAACATGATCGGCTACGGCCTTGCTGCCATCGGCCCCGGTGTCGGCATCGGTCTGATCTTCGCTGCTTACATCAGCGGCGTCGCCCGCCAGCCGGAGGCCCAGGGCCGCCTGCAGTCCATCGCCATCCTGGGCTTCGCGCTCGCCGAGGCGCTCGCCATCATCGGCATCGCCCTCGCGTTCGTTCTCTGACCGCGTAGGCCGCTGACGTAGGACCCGGAAGGACCTGCCCATGCAGACACAACTCCTGCCCCTCGTCGTGAGGGCCTCGGAGGAGGGGGAGCTCAACCCGCTCCTCCCACACCCGATCGAGCTGATCTTGTCGCTCGTCGTCTTCGGGCTGCTCTTCTTCGCCGTGAAGAAGTTCGTCGTGCCCAACTTCGAGACGACGTTCGCCGAGCGCACCACGGCGATCGAGGGTGGACTCGCGGCTGCTGAGACCAAGCAGGCCGAGGCCGACGCCAAGCTCGCCGAGCTCGAGAAGCAGCTCGCCGACGCTCGTCACGAGGCTGCTCGCATCCGCGAGGAAGCCCGTGAGCAGGGTGCGGCGATCATCGCCGAGATGCGTGAGCAGGCCCAGACCGAGGCGACGCGCATCGTCGACAACGGCAAGACCCAGATCGAGGCCGAGCGCCAGCAGGCGGTCACCTCGCTCCGGGCCGAGGTCGGCACGCTCGCGACCAGCCTGGCCGGTCGCATCGTCGGTGAGGCACTGGAGGACGAGGCTCGCCAGAGCCGCGTCGTCGAGCGCTTCCTCGCAGACCTCGAGGCCGGCTCGCCGGCCCAGAACTGACGGGGGCGCACCGATGATGTTCCGTGGTGCTTCCGCCGACGCGGTGGCCGGGCTCAGCGATGAGCTCACGACCGCGATCGCCGGATCGTCGCAGACGGCCGCCTCGGTCAGCGACGACCTGTTCACCGTGGCACTGACGCTGCGCTCCGAAGGTGCGCTGCGCCGGTTCGCCACCGACGCCTCCGTCCCCGCCCAGGCCAAGACCGGCCTGGTGGGCGAGGTCTTCGGTGGCAAGGTCGCCGACGCGACGCTGGGCCTGCTGACCTCCGCGGTCAGCCGGCGCTGGACCAGCGGCAGCGACCTGGCCAACGGGCTCGAGCACCTCAGCGTCGTCGCCGCGGTCACCTCGGCCGGCTCCGACACCGAGCGCCTCTCCGACGAGCTGTTCGCGTTCGCGCAGGCCGTCAAGGGCACTCCGGAGCTGCGCGACGCGCTCTCCGACCCGGTGCGCACCGTCGAGGCCAAGTCCGGCCTCGTCGACGCGCTCCTGGGTGGCAAGGCCCTCCCGGCCACGCTCACCCTGGCCAAGCAGGCGCTGGCCGGCACCCACCGCACGGTGGGCGTCGCGCTCGCGGAGTACCAGAAGGTCGCCGCGGAGGTGCACGGCCAGGGCGTTGCCACGGTCCGCGTCGCCCGCGACCTCTCCGAAGCGGACCAGGCCCGGCTCGCCGACCTGCTCTCGCGCCAGTACGGCCGACCGGTGCACCTGAACCTGCTGGTCGACCCGGCCGTCCTCGGCGGCATCCGCGTCGAGATCGGTGACGACGTCATCGACGGCACGGTGCTCAACCGCCTCGACGACGCCCGTCGTCGCCTGGTCGGCTAACCGACCGCACCCACAGACAAACCCGCTGCACGACCACCCAAGAGAGAAGGCACCACAATGACGGAGCTCTCCATCCGTCCGGAGGAGATCCGCGACGCGCTGCAGAAGTACGTCGCCGACTACCAGCCCGAGGCGGCCAGCAAGGAAGAGGTCGGCACGGTTGCCCAGGCCGGCGACGGTATCGCCCGCATCAGCGGCCTGCCCTCCGCGATGGCCAACGAGCTCCTCGAGTTCGAGGACGGCACGCTCGGACTGGCGCTGAACCTCGACACCCGCGAGATCGGTGCGGTCGTGCTCGGTGACTTCGACAAGATCGAGGAGGGCCAGACGGTCCGCCGCACCGGCGAGGTGCTCTCGGTGCCCGTCGGCGACGGCTACCTCGGCCGGGTCGTGGACCCGCTCGGCAACCCGATCGACGGCCTCGGCGAGGTCGCGACCAGCGGCCGCCGTGCCCTCGAGCTGCAGGCGCCCTCGGTCATGCAGCGCAAGTCGGTGCACGAGCCGCTGGCCACCGGCATCAAGGCGATCGACGCCCTGACGCCCATCGGCCGCGGTCAGCGCCAGCTGATCATCGGCGACCGCGCCACCGGCAAGACCACGGTCGCGATCGACACGATCATCAACCAGAAGCAGTACTGGGCGACGGGCGACCCGGAGAAGCAGGTCCGCTGCATCTACGTCGCCATCGGTCAGAAGGGCTCGACGATCGCCTCGGTGCGCGGCGCGCTCGAGGAGGCCGGTGCCCTGGAGTACACGACCATCGTCGCCGCCCCGGCGTCCGACTCGGCCGGCTTCAAGTACCTCGCTCCCTACACCGGCTCGGCCATCGGCCAGCAGTGGATGTACGAGGGCAAGCACGTCCTGATCGTGTTCGACGACCTGACCAAGCAGGCCGAGGCCTACCGCGCCGTGTCGCTGCTGCTGCGCCGCCCGCCGGGCCGCGAGGCCTACCCGGGCGACGTGTTCTACCTGCACAGCCGGCTGCTGGAGCGCTGCGCCAAGCTCTCCGACGAGATGGGCAAGGGCTCGATGACCGGCCTGCCGATCATCGAGACCAAGGCCAACGACGTGTCGGCGTTCATCCCGACCAACGTCATCTCGATCACCGACGGCCAGATCTTCCTGCAGTCGGACCTGTTCGCGGCCAACCAGCGCCCGGCCATCGACGTCGGCGTCTCGGTCTCCCGCGTGGGTGGCTCGGCGATGACGAAGGCGATGAAGTCGGTCACCGGCTCGCTCAAGGTCGACCTGGCGCAGTTCCGCGCCATGGAGGCGTTCGCGATGTTCGCCTCCGACCTCGACGCCGCCTCGCGTCAGCAGCTCGACCGCGGTCAGCGCCTGATGGCGCTGCTCAAGCAGCCCGCCTACTCGCCGTACCCGGTCGAGGAGATGACGGTCTCGCTGTGGGTCGGCACCAGCGGTCGCCTGGACAAGGTCCCGGTCGAGGACGTGCTGCGCTTCGAGAACGAGCTGCTCGACTACCTGCGCCGCTCGCACGAGGGCATCCTCGCGGGCATCCGCGAGAGCCTGAAGTTCGACGACGCGACCGAGGCTGCGCTCAGCGACGCCTACGAGTCGTTCCTCGACCAGTTCGAGACCTCCGACGGTGGCTCGATCAAGGTCGGTCACGAGGCGCCCGCCGAGGCGCTCGAGGACGCGGAGCTCGGCCAGGAGCAGATCGTCAAGCAGAAGCGGGGCTGACGGATGGCCGTATCGCTGCGTGAGTACCGCGCGCGGATCAAGTCGACGGAGTCGATGAAGAAGATCACGCGTGCCATGGAGCTCATTGCTGCGTCCCGCATCATCAAGGCGCAGCAGCGGGCACGGGCAGCAGCTCCGTACGCCCGCGAGCTGACCCGTGCGGTGTCGGCGGTGGCGACGTTCTCGAACGTCGACCACCCGCTGACCCGCGAGGAGGAGAACCCCAAGCGTGCCGCCGTCCTGGTCGTGACCAGTGACCGCGGCCTCGCCGGGGCCTACTCCTCGAGCGTGCTGAAGGAGGCCGAGCGCCTCGTCGAGCGTCTGCGCGACGAGGGCAAGGAGATCGACCTCTACCTCACGGGTCGCAAGGGCGAGGCGTACTACAAGTTCCGCAACCGCCCGATCGTGCGCGCCTGGACCGGCTTCTCGGACCAGCCGACGTACGACGTCGCTGCCGAGATCGGCGAGACGCTCATCGAGTCGTTCCTCAAGCAGCAGGGCGAGGACGGCGACGTGGACGAGGTGCACCTGGTCTACACCCGGTTCGTCTCGATGCTCACCCAGGACCCCACGGTGGTCCGGCTGCTTCCCCTCGAGGTCATCGAGGGCGAGGAGGCTCCCGCCGACTCCGAGGTCCTGCCGCTCTACGAGTTCGAGCCCTCTCCGGAGGCCGTCCTGGACGGACTGCTGCCGCAGTACGTCCAGAGCCGGATCTTCTTCGCACTGCTGCAGGCGGCGGCCTCCGAGCTCGCCGCCCGTCAGAAGGCGATGAAGTCCGCGACGGACAACGCCGACGAGCTGATCAAGAAGTACACCCGCATCGCCAACCAGGCCCGCCAGGCCGGCATCACCCAGGAAATCAGCGAGATCGTCGGTGGCGTCAACGCGCTCGCCGACGCGTCTGCCGCCGGGGAATAGACAAGAGTGAGTGAGAGAGACATGACTGCCACTGTTGAAGAGACCAAGGGCGCGACCGCCGGCAGCACCGGGCGTATCGCCCGTGTGACCGGCCCCGTCGTCGACGTGGAATTCCCCGTCGACGCGATGCCCGACATGTACAACAAGCTCACGGTCGACCTGGAGCTGGGCGGCGAGACCAAGACGCTGATCCTCGAGGTCGCGCTGCACATCGGCGACGGCATGGTCCGCGCCATCTCGATGCAGTCGACAGACGGTCTGGTCCGCGGTGCCACCGTGACCGACACCGGCGAGCCGATCAGCGTCCCGGTCGGCGACATCACCAAGGGTCACGTGTACAACGCGACCGGTGACGTCCTGAACCTGGAGCCCGGCGAGGTCTACGAGGTCAAGGAGCGGTGGGGCATCCACCGCAAGGCCCCGGCCTTCGACCAGCTCGAGTCGAAGACGCAGATGTTCGAGACCGGCATCAAGGTCATCGACCTGCTCACGCCGTACGTGCAGGGCGGCAAGATCGGCCTGTTCGGTGGCGCCGGCGTCGGCAAGACCGTGCTCATCCAGGAGATGATCGCGCGTGTCGCCAAGGACCACGGTGGTGTGTCGGTGTTCGCCGGTGTCGGCGAGCGCACCCGTGAGGGCAACGACCTGATCGCCGAGATGGAGGAGGCGGGCGTCCTCGGACAGACCGCTCTCGTCTTCGGTCAGATGGACGAGCCGCCGGGCACGCGTCTGCGCGTCGCTCTGTCGGCGCTCACGATGGCGGAGTACTTTCGCGACGTGCAGAACCAGGACGTGCTGCTCTTCATCGACAACATCTTCCGGTTCACCCAGGCCGGCTCCGAGGTCTCCACCCTGCTTGGCCGGATGCCGTCCGCCGTGGGTTACCAGCCGAACCTCGCCGACGAGATGGGTCAGCTTCAGGAGCGGATCACCTCGACGCGTGGTCACTCGATCACCTCGCTGCAGGCGATCTACGTGCCCGCCGACGACTACACCGACCCGGCCCCGGCCACGACGTTCGCCCACCTCGACGCGACCACCGAGCTCTCGCGAGAGATCGCCTCGCTCGGCATCTACCCCGCGGTGGACCCGCTGACGTCGACGTCGCGCATCCTGGACGCCCAGTACATCGGGCAGGCTCACTACGACTGCGCCATCCGGATCAAGCAGATCCTGCAGCGCAACAAGGAGCTGCAGGACATCATCGCGATCCTCGGTGTCGACGAGCTCTCCGAGGAGGACCGCATCATCGTGTCGCGGGCCCGTCGGATCCAGCGCTTCCTGTCGCAGAACACCTACGTCGCCAAGCAGTTCACCGGCATCGAGGGCTCGACGGTCCCGGTCGTCGACACCATCGAGGCGTTCAACAAGATCGCCGACGGCGACTACGACCACGTGGCCGAGCAGGCCTTCTTCATGTGCGGCGGTCTGGACGACGTCGAGAAGAAGTGGGCCGAAATCCAGAAGTCGCTCTGATGGCGGAGTCCACCGGCCTCAGCGTCGAGCTCGTCGCCGCCGACCGGACCGTGTGGTCCGGGGAGGCGTCGATGGTGATCGCGCGCACGGTCGAGGGTGACGTCGGTGTGCTGCGCGGTCACGCGCCGCTGCTCTCGCTGCTCACGGACGCCGTGGTGGAGATCAGTGCCGAGGACGGCGTCGTCGTCGCCGCGGTCGACGGGGGATTCCTCTCCGTCGCCGCGGACCGCGTCTCGATCCTCTCCGA
>WLIH01000165.1 GCA_009702305.1 Actinomycetota bacterium
CCTGCTGATGCTCCTCGACGCCCGCGGCATCGAGTGCTCGACCGGCTCGGCCTGCTCGGCAGGGGTGCCCCAGGCCTCGCACGTGCTGCTGGCGATGGGGCGCGCCGAGGCCGAGGCGCGCAGCTCGTTGCGCTTCTCGCTGGGGCACAGCTCCACCGAGTCCGACGCCGAGGCCGTGGTGGCTGCGATCGGGCCGTGCGTCGAGCGGGCTCGCGCGGCGACCGCCCGATGAAGGTCCTCGCCGCCATGTCCGGCGGCGTCGACTCCGCCGTCGCTGCCGCCCGCGCCGTCGAGGCCGGCCATGACGTCACCGGCATCCACCTCGCGCTGTCGCGCAACCCGGCGTCGTACCGCTCCGGTGCGCGCGGCTGCTGCACGATCGAGGACAGCAACGACGCCCGCCGGGCAGCCGACGTCATCGGCATCCCCTTCTACGTCTGGGACCTCAGCGAGCGATTTCACGTCGACGTGGTCGAGGACTTCATGGACGAGTACGCCGCCGGGCGCACGCCGAACCCCTGCCTGCGGTGCAACGAGAAGATCAAGTTCGCGGCGGTGCTCGATCGGGCGCTGGGGCTGGGCTTCGAGGCGGTGGCGACCGGTCACTACGCCGTGCTCCGCACCGGTCCCGACGGCCTGATCGAGATGCACCGGGCGATCGACCACGGCAAGGACCAGTCCTACGTGCTCGGCGTGCTCGACCAGGCACAGCTCGCCCGCTCGCTCTTCCCGCTCGGAGACTCGACCAAGGCGGAGGTCCGCGCCGAGGCGGCCGCTCGCGGCCTGCTCGTCGCAGACAAGCCCGACAGCCACGACATCTGCTTCGTCGCCGACGGGGACAACGCGGGCTGGCTGCGCGAGAAGCTCGGCGACCGGGCCCCCAACCACGGCGGACAGATCGTCGACGACGCGAGCGGCGAGGTGCTCGGCGAGCACGCCGGCACCTACGGTTTCACCATCGGGCAGCGCAAGGGCCTGCGCATCGGCACACCCGCGCCCGACGGCCGCCCCCGCTTCGTGCTCGACATCGAACCGGTGTCCGGCACGGTGCGGGTGGGGCCGCACGAGCGGCTGGCCGTCACCGGTCTGCGCGGAATCCGCCCGCGGTGGTGCGGCACCGTGCCCGCACAGCTCGCCGGCCCGGGTGTCGGCGTGCAGTTGAGGGCGCACGGCGCAGAGCACCGCGCGGTGGTGACCGTCCAGGACGATGCGGTCGCGATCGAGCTGCTCGACCCGGCCTACGGCATCGCGCCCGGTCAGGCGGCCGTGATCTACGACGGCACCCGGGTGGTCGGCTCGGCGACGATCGCGGCGACCGAGCGGGCCGACGCATGACCATCGCGACCGGGATCGGGTCGATGCCCGGGGAGGACCAGGCGGCCTTCGAGACGGCGCTGAGGGTGGTGCTCGACCAGCTCCCGGACCTGCCGCACCTGCCGGAGGTGCCCGGACGCGGGGCGGTCGCGTCGATGACCGGGCGCGCGCTGGCCGTCGTGGCCGGACTCGGCTTCGACCTGCAGCCGGCCGGTTGGCGACTCACCGACGCGGCAGGGGTCGATCACCGCCGGGCCCGCAGCCTGCTGGCCCAGGACCTCGACGGCCTCGAGGCGGCGGTCGACGGCTACGCCGGGGACTTCAAGATCCAGCTCGCGGGACCGTGGACGTTGTCCGCCACGGTCGAGAAGCCCCGCGGCGACAAGGTGCTCTCCGACGTCGGGGCGCGTCGGGACCTGGCTCAGGCGTTGGCCGAGGGGGCGCGCGAGCACCTGCGCGACGTACGCCGACGCGTGCCGGGCGCGGCCCGGTTGGTCGTACAGGTCGACGAACCCGCCCTGACCGCCGTCCTGGGCGGGGGAGTGCCGACGGCGTCCGGCTTCGGGCGGCATCGCACGGTGCACCCGCCGGAGGCCTCCGAGCACCTCTCCTGGCTGCTGGCCGCGATCGCCGACGAGGGCGGCGAGCCGTGGGTCCACTCGTGCGCACCCGATGCGCCGCTGCAGCTGCTGCGCGGCGCCGGGGCGAGGGCCCTCTCGGTCGATCTCGCCCTGATGCGCGCGGCCGACCACGAGGTGCTCGGCGAGGCGCTCGAGGCGGGGGAGAGCGTGGTCCTGGGCATCGTGGCGTCCCTCGACCCCGCGACACCGCCCAGCGACGTGGCTCTCGCCGAGCGGGTGCGGCGCTGGCTCGACATGCTCGGGATCGACCCGGAGTCGGTGGCGCCGCAGCTGCTGGTCTCGCCCACCTGCGGCCTGGCCGGTGCGTCGTACGACGGCAGCCGGCGCGCCCTGGCGCTGGCCCGCACGACCGCTCAGGCGCTCAACGGCTGAGGACGACGAAACGGGTCGTGCGCCTGAGCACGCGCAGCAGCGCGTCCGCAGGCACACGACCCGTCGCTGATCGTCAGACGTGGACGGCGGCACCCTCGGGGCCGTCGGTGGCGAGCTCCTCGTGCTTGACGTCGAGGAGCAGCCAGACGACCAGCGAGGCGCCGAGCATCATGATCGAGCCGATGAGGAACGCGTGGGTCGCGCCCTCGGTGAACGACGCCTGGAAGATCGCCGCCCGGAGGCCCTCACCCTTCAGCCCGCCCGCGGCCAGCGGACCGGCCGCGGTGTCGGCCTGGGAGGTGGTGAAGTGCAGCGCCACCGTGCTGAGGGCGGCGAGGCCGAGCGCGCCACCGACCTGCTGCATGGTGTTGAGGACGCCCGAGCCGATGCCGGAGTCCTCGGTGCGCAGGTGGTGCACGGCGGTGAGCGTCAGCGGCACGAAGGTCAGGCCCATGCCGAACGACATCAGCAGGATGAACGGGAACAGGTGCGTCCAGTAGTTCAGGTCGGCGCCCGCGAAGCCGCCCTGGCCCAACGCCAGCACGTCGGCGGCCGAGTCGGGCACGTCGATGCGGGAGAAGGCGAAGAGCGAGATCGCGGCCAGCAGGGTGCCGGGACCGGAGAGGTAACGCGGGTTGACCCGGCCGACCAGGTTGGACGAGAGCCCGGCGCCGAGCACGATGCCGACGGAGAACGGCAGGAACGCGAAGCCGGCGTGCAGGGAGCTGTAGCCCATCACCTGCTGGATGAAGAGGCTCAGGAAGTAGAACATCGAGAACATCGCGGCCGGCGCCATCATCATGGCGGCGAAGCTGACCGCGCGGGTCCGGTTGGCGAAGATCCGCATCGGCAGCAGCGGGTGCTGGACGCGGCTCTCGATCAGCGCGAACACACCGAGCAGGGCTGCACCGAAGACCAGCGCCGCGATGGTGCCGGGGTCGCCCCAGCCGTGGGCGGCCTCGCCGGCCCGGGTCAGGCCGAAGACGACGCCGAGCAGACCGAGGGTGCCGGTGATGGCGCCGGGGATGTCGAGCTCACCGGGGTGCGACTCCGACTCGGCGAGCATCCGCGGAGCCATGAAGGCGGCGATCAGGCCGATCGGGACGTTGATGAGGAAAGTCAGGCGCCAGCCGCTCATCTCGAGGCCGAAGACGCTGTCGAGGCCGGTGAGCCAGCCCCCGAGGATCAGGCCGACGGCGGCACCGGCGCCGGACATGGCGGCGTACACCGCGAAGGCGCGGTTGCGCGCCGGACCGGCCGGGAACGTCGTGGTGATCAGGGCGAGCGCGGCCGGCGAGGCCAGGGCGGCACCGAGACCCTGCAGGGCGCGGGAGGCGAGCAGCATCCACTCGGCCTCGGCGAGTCCGCCGAGGAGCGAGGCGACGGCGAAGACCGACAGGCCGATCATGAAGACGCGACGGCGGCCGTAGAGGTCGCCGAGGCGACCGCCGAGCAGCAGCAGGCCACCGAAGGCCAGGGCGTAGCCGGTCACGATCCAGGACAGGTTCGCCTGGGTGATGTCGAGGTCGTTGCCGATGTAGGGCAGGGCGATGTTGGCGATGGTGCTGTCGAGCACCACCATCAGCTGCGCCATCGAGATGAGCACGAGCGCCCATCCGAGGCGGGCGGGGGCGGCGGAAGCGGTGTGCTCCTCGGCCTTCGCGAGATCGGTCATGTCAGGTCCTTCTGGGTCCGAGGGCTGGTCCGGGTGTGGCTGGTGCGCGCCCCGGCGACGGTGTCGGGGCGGTGGGTGGCGGCGGGCAGGATGATCTGGTCGATGACGCGCTCGACGAGGCCCTCGTCGGGCAGCTCGCCGAGCATGAAGACGCGGTGCATGACGATGCCGGCGAGAGCCGGAGCGAGCAGATCGAGGTCGACGTGCTCGCCGATCTCGCCGCGGGCGCGAGCCCGCTCGAACATCGCGTGGGAGGCGGCGGACTTGGGCCCGATGAACTCGGTGCGGAACGCCGCCGCGAACTCCTCGTCGCGGCACAGGGCCGTGACGACGCTGCCGAAGACCGCCACCGAGTCGTGGTCGGTGAGCCCGCCCATGCCGCAGAACATCTCGAGCAGGTCGCCGCGCAGGGTCCCGGTGTCGGCGGGGGAGTGGCTGTGCTCCTTGGAGTTGAGCAGGGCGTCGATGAGCAGCGGGATCTTGCCGTTCCACCGGCGGTAGAGCGTGGCCTTCGACGCCTTGGCGCGAGCGGCGACGGCATCCATGGTGAGCCGGTCGTAGCCCACCTCGGCGAGGACGTCGATCGCCGCCTCGAAGATCTCCTGCTCGCGCTCACCCTCGATGCGGGGCCGCAGCGTCGCGGTCTCGGCAGGGGTCATGGTGATCCTTCGGGCTGGATGTGACGGGCATCACGAAATGAAACGAAACAGTTTCGTTTCATCCAACAGCGTAGGTCGCCGTGACCATTCCCGCGAATCCGCGCCGGTCTGGACCAGCCCCGTCCCAGCCCGCGGGCCCGGCGTCAGTCCAGCAGGGACAGGCAGGTCGAGGCCGCGTAGGCGTTCCAGGCCGGCACCCGGCGGAACATGTAGTGGCCGACCCGACCCATGTCGGTGAAGTCCGTCGACGAGGCCACGGCATCGGCGCGCTGCAGGTAGGCCCGGGTCATCCGGGCCGAGGTGATCTTGTCGGTGCTGCCGTGGGCCGCCCGCACCGCCTTGCCGCGCAGCGCGAAGACCGGGTCGTCGGGCTGCCACCAGGGCGCCAGGCCGACCACGCCGACCACGGACGGGTCGTCGGCGACGTACGCCGCGGTGCGCGCGCCCATCGAGTGGCCCAGCAGCACCACCGGCAGGTCGCCGAGCTCGCGACGGACGTGGTCGAGGGCCCGGCGGGCGTCGCTCAGGGGCGCGCCGCCGTTCCACCCGCGCACCTGGTAGCGCAGCAGCCAGGTGCCGACGCCCGCGCCGTGGGCCTCGGGGGTGATGCTGCGCTGCAGCGCCGCCATCCGGCGCCACGAGGCGCTCCGGCTGTCGACGGGCTGCTGGCTGGACTGCTTGCCGCCGTGCAGGCAGAGCACCAGCGCGCGGGCGCCCTCGACGTCGAGCCGGGTGAGCTCGTCGCCGCGCAGCGTCGTCTCGGGGAGGTCGTCGGGTCTCACGCTCCGTCGTTCGGAGGGAGCGGCCCTGCAGATGGGTGCGCGTGGCAGTGTCACCGGTCACGGGCAAGATGTGCCCATGAGCGGTGACACTGCCGAGCCCGTGCCGGCGTCCGAGGAGGCGCGCGAGGAGCACCGTGCGGTCTCCGAGGAGATCGAGGACGCCCGCTGGCGCTACTACGTGCTCGACGACCCCACCCTCGACGACGCCGACTTCGACCGCCGGCTGCGCCGGCTCGAGGCGCTCGAGGAGCGGTTCCCCGAGCTGCGCACCCCCGACTCGCCCACGCAGAAGGTCGGGGGAGCGGTCTCGACCGACTTCACCGCGGTCGACCACCTGCAGCGGATGGAGAGCCTCGACAACGCGTTCTCCTACGACGAGCTGGCGGCGTGGCACGCCCGGCTGGCGCGTGACGGCGTCGAGTCGCCGGCGCTGCTGTGCGAGCTCAAGGTCGACGGGCTGGCGATCAACCTGCTCTACGAGGACGGTCGGCTGGTCCGCGCGCTCACCCGCGGGGACGGCAGCACGGGCGAGGACGTCACCCCCAACGTCAAGACCATCGCGTCCGTGCCGCACCGGCTGGTCGGCACCCCCGAGCTGCCGGTGCCCGAGCTGGTCGAGGTGCGTGGCGAGGTCTTCTTGCCGGTCGAGGCGTTCGCCCGGCTCAACGAGTCGATGACCGACGCCGGGAAGCCGATCTTCGCGAACCCGCGCAACGCCGCCGCCGGGTCGCTGCGTCAGAAGGACCCCCGCGTCACCGCCACCCGCGACCTCGGCATGGTCTGCCATGGCATCGGAGCTCGTCGCGGCTTCGAGCCGACCTCGCAGTCCACGGCCTACGACGCCCTGCGCGCCTGGGGTCTGCCGACCAGCGACCGGGTGCGGGTGCTGGCCAGCCTGGCCGAGGTCGAGGC
>WLIH01000166.1 GCA_009702305.1 Actinomycetota bacterium
CCGCGTCGGGCAGGCCACGACCGTCGTCACGCACCGTGAGCGTCACGTCACCGTCGACGAGCACCAGCACGTCGACCGACGTGGCCTCCGCGTGCCTACTGGCGTTGGAGAGGGCCTCGCCGAGGACGGCGAGCAGATCGGGCACGAGTTCCTCGCGGACGAGACTGCGCACCGGACCGACGAAGCGCAGGGTCGGGCGGAACTTCAACGTCGCCTCGGCCCGGTCCACGATCCGCGTCACCTCGGTCTGGACGTCGGCGGTGGCGTCGAGACCGCCGAGGGCGAAGATGGTGCGCCGGATGTCCTGGATCGTCGCGTCGAGGTCGTCGACGGCCTGCTCCACGCGGCGGGTGACCTCCGGCTCGCCCGCCAGCCGCGATGCTCCCTGGAGTCCCAGCCCGACCGCGAAGAGCCGCTGGATGACGAGGTCGTGGAGGTCGCGGCCGATCCGATCGCGATCCTCGAAGACGGCCAACCGCTGCTGATCCTCACGGGCCCGGGCCAGGTGCAGCGCCAGGGCCGCCTGCTCGGCGAAGCTCGCCGGCAGCCCGGCGTCCACGGCGTGGAAGTAGTCGCTGCGCTCCGGCGTCCAGGCCAGGGCGAGGACGCCCTCCACGCCGGACGACGAGCCGAGCGGCACCACGATCGCCGGTCCGAGCGTCGGCCAGTGCAGCGCAGCGGCGACATCGAGAGCCCGAGGATCGGACGCGAGGTCCTCGACGACGATCGACTCGCCGGCAGCGATCACCTCGGCGGCCAGCGAGCGCTCGAGGGAGAGGTTCTGCATCTGCTCGGCCGTGGCGGGCAGCCCGGACACCGCCTGCAGACGCAGGGCCTCGAGCCCGCCCCCCGCCACGATCCATGCGACATCGGCATCGGCCACCGCTCGCGCGTGATCGGCGATCGCCTGCAGCGCCTCGGCGCCGCTCCCCGACCCGGACAGCAGCGCGGTGATGTCGGCGGTCGCGGCCAGCCAGTGCTGCCGACTGGCCGACTCCTCGTAGAGGCGGGCGTTCTCGATCGCGACGCCGGCGGCCGCAGCCAGGGCGATCACCACCCGCTCGTCCTGCTCGCTGAAGTCGACGCCGCCGGCCTTCTCCGTCAGGTACAGGTTGCCGAAGACCCGGTCCCGGATCCGGACGGGCACGCCCAGCAGCGAGCTCATCGGCGGGTGGTGGGCCGGGAAGCCGTACGACGCCGGATGCGCCGCGATGTCGTGCAGGCGCAGGGGCTCCGGCCGATCGATGATGAGGCCGAGCAGCCCGTGCCCGGTCGGCAGATCGCCGATCTCGGCCACCTGGTCGGGAGTGACGCCGTGGTGGATGAAGGTGCGCAGACGGCGTTCGGGTCCGACTCCCAAGATGCCGAGAGCGGCGTACTTCGCGTCGACCAGCGTGCAGGCGATCGTGACGATCCGCGACAGCACGCCGTCGAGGGTGAGGTCGGCTGCCATGGTGAGCACCGCGTCGAGCAGGAGTCGCAGGCGTGCCTGCTCGTCGAGCACGCCCTCGACGCGCGCCAGCACCTCGCGCAAGAGCTCGTCGAACTCGACGCCCTCGAACCCGTCATCAGCGCTCATCGGTGCCGCACCCCCTGGCCCCGCCGGTGCTGGCGCGGGCCCGAGCACCGTAGCAACGCGGGACCTTGGTCACCTGCGCCTGAGGTCGAAGGTGTCTGGTCCACTCGAGGTGGTGGGCCCAGGCTGGGTGCAACGACCACGGGAGAAGCCATGACCTACCTCGCTGAGCACCATGCCCACGGCCACCTCGTCGAGCTCGACCCTGACGAGTGCTGGGCCCTGCTCCGCACCGAGGCCGTCGGTCGGTTGGTCTGGACGAGCACCGAAGGTCTGACCGCGGTGCCGCTGAACTTCGCCGTCGTCGATCGGACCATCCGGGTCTCGACTGCTGCGTACTCGGCGGTGGGCCGAGAGGTCGACGACAGCCTCGTCGCCTTCCAAGCCGATCGCATCGACACGGCGGCCCGGACCGGCTGGAGCGTGCTCGTGCGCGGCCGCGCGCGCATCGACTACGGACCGCACGAGCCGCACGACGCGCTGGACGTCTGGCCGTCCGGGGCACGGTGGCTGACGATCACCCTGGAGCCGACCAGCATCACCGGACGCCACCTCCGCCCGGCCTGATCGGTCGGTCGCCGACACGCCTCGTGCTCAGAGCTGGTTCTTCGCTGCGAAGATCGCAGCCTGGGTCCGGCTCGTGAGGCCGAGCTTGGCCAGCATCGACGAGACGTAGTTCTTCACCGTCTTCTCCGCCAGGTGCATCCGCTCCGCGATCTGACGATTCGTCATCCCCTCGCCGATCAGGTCCAGGATGCGCTGCTCCTGGCCGGTCAGCATCTCCCGCTCCTTGCTGACCGGCGGTCCGTTGCGCACGCGGTCGAGCACCTGGGCGGTGACGGCCGGGTCGAGCATCGAGTCCCCGGCTGCCACCCGACGCACCGTGTCGACGAGGTCGTTGCCGCGCACCTGCTTGAGGACGTAGCCCGCGGCGCCCGCCATGATCGAGGAGAAGAGCGCGTCGTCGTCGTCGTAGGACGTCAAGATGAGCACCGCGATCTGCGGGTCGCGCGAGCGGATCTCGCGACAGACGTCGATGCCGGAGCCGTCCGGCAGCCGCCCGTCGAGGATCGCGACGTCGGGCCGCAACGCCGGGATGCGACGCGTCGCCTCCTGCGCCGAGCCCGACTCGCCCACGACCACGATGTCGGCCTCGGACTCGAGCAGCTCGCGGATGCCTCGCCGCACGATCTCGTGGTCGTCGAGCAGGAAGACGCGGATCGCGTCGGCGGGGTCGTCGGGCATGTCCCCACCGTAGTCACGACGGGCGGGCTCGTCCCGGCCCGAGGACCTGAGTCGACCGGGACCTCCGACTCTGCCCACCCGCCGACGGAGCACGGATCGTCGACGTGATCAGAGGAGGCACGGTGCCGGGACAGCAGTGCGTGCACCGCCGCGACGTGCGGCACGACGACGTGGCGAGCATCGTGGCCGCTGCCGTGCGGGCGCCCAGCGTGCACAACACCCAGCCCTGGCGCTGGCGGACGACAGCGACCGGGGTGGCGTTGTACGCCGACCACGAGCGTCGGCTCGCCCTCGCCGACCCGCAGGGGCGAGGCATGCTGATAAGCTGCGGAGCAGCCCTGGAGCACGCGCTCGTCGCTGCTCGCGCCCTCGGCATCGAGCCGCTCGTCCACCGCAGCGCCGACCCGATGGACGGCGGTCCGGTCGCGACCATCGATCTGACCTGGCACCTGGACGCCCCGGACCTCGATCGGGCCCGCGCCGACCTCGCCGTCCTGCTCAGGCGACGCACCGACCACCGGCGCTTCACGACCTGGCCCGTCCCGCCCGTCCTCCTGCAGGACCTCGCCTCAGTGGCCGCCCGGGACGGCGTGCAGGCGCTGCCGGTCCTCGATCCGGCCGCACGGCTGCGCACCGAGCTGCTGGTGCATCAGGCCCAGGACGTCCAAGGCCGGGACGCGGGGTTGGTCAGCGAGGTCCGCCGCTGCAGCGCCGACGCCGAGATCGGTCGCACCGACGGGCTCGTGCTGAGCGACGCGCTCGTCGTGCTGGCGACGGCGTTCGACGCCCCCCGGGACTGGGTGGTCATCGGCGAGGCGCTGACCGCCCTGTGGCTGGCGTCGACGGCGGCCGAGATCTCGGTCGTGCCGCTCTGCCAGGTCGTCGAGGTCGACCAGACGCGCGACGTGCTGCGCTGGGACGTCCTCGGCGGACGGCTGCACCCCCAGCTCGTGGTCCGGCTCGGCTGGCAGGAGCTCAGCCGCTCGACGCTGCCACCGACGTCGCGGCGGTCGGTCGCCGAGGTGCTCGACAACGGGCCGGACCCGTCCGTGACCCGAGACCCGCGACCCGGGGCCGAAGGTCCCCCCGCGGTGGGTCTGCATGCCGTGGGCGGGATGCTCCACGACTCCTAGCGTCGGAGTCGCCCGCACCGCACGCCGCCGAGGAGCACTCGTGGACCTGACCGACATCGCCCGCTGGCAGTTCGCCATCACGACCGTCTACCACTTCCTCTTCGTCCCGCTGAGCATCGGCCTCTCCGCCATGGTCGCCGCCTATGAGACCGCCTGGCTGCGCACCCGCGACGAGCGCTGGCTGCGACTGACGAAGTTCTTCGGCAAGCTCTTCCTCATCAACTTCGCCATCGGCGTGGTGACCGGGATCGTGCAGGAGTTCCAGTTCGGGATGAACTGGAGCGACTACTCCCGCTTCGTCGGCGACGTCTTCGGCGCTCCGCTCGCGATCGAGGGACTGCTCGCCTTCTTCCTGGAGTCCACCTTCCTCGGCCTGTGGATCTTCGGCTGGGATCGACTCTCGGGGCGCCTGCACGCGGCCTGCATGTGGCTGGTCCACCTCGGCACCCTGTTCTCCGCCTACTTCATCCTGGCCGCCAACAGCTGGATGCAGCACCCGGTCGGCTTCCGCTACAACCCGACGACCGGTCGCGCCGAGATGGACGACTTCGCCGCGGTGCTGCTCAACAAGGTGCAGCTCGTGACGTTCCCCCACGTCGTGCTCGCGGCGTACCTCACCGCGGCAGCCTTCGTCGTCGCAGTCTCCTACTGGCACCTGACCCGACGCGCGCCCGACGAGTCGGATCGCTCGATGTACCGCTCGGCGACCCGGACGGCGGCCGTCGTGATGCTGGTGGCCGGGCTGGGCGTCGCCGTCAGCGGCGACCTGCAGGGCAAGGTGATGACCGAGGTCCAGCCGATGAAGATGGCAGCCGCCGAGGGCTTGTACGAGTCTGCGGACTCCGCGCCCTTCTCGCTGCTCACGGTCGGCACCCTCGACGGGTCCGCCGAGACCTTCTCCGTCAAGATCCCCGGCCTGCTGTCGTTCCTGGCCACCGGGAGCACCAGCGGCCGCGTCGTCGGGATCGACGAGCTCCGAGCGGAGTACCAGGAGACCTACGGCAGCGATCCCGGCGCGACCTACTACTCCCCCGGCGACTACACGCCGGTCATCCCGGTGACCTACTGGAGTTTCCGGATCATGATCGGTCTCGGACTGCTCGCCTCGGCGATCGCAGGGTGGGTGCTGTGGGCGACCCGCCGTGGCCGCACCCCGGCCGCGGCCGGGCTGCTCGGCACCGCGACCGTGGCACTGCCGCTGATGCCGCTCCTGGCGAACTCGTTCGGCTGGATCTTCACCGAGATGGGTCGCCAGCCATGGGCGGTCTTCGGCCTGATGACGACCGACCAGGCGGTGTCGCCCGGGGTCAGCGTGCCGCAGGCACTGACCTCCCTGATCGTGCTGACCGGCCTGTACGGCGTGCTGGCCGTGATCGAGGTGCGGCTGCTGTTCGCCGCGATCGGGCGCGGCGCCGACCCACTCCCCCTGCCCGGGGACCCGTCCTCCGCGGAGGATCCCGACCGCCCACTCGCTTTCGCCTACTGAGACCAGGACGTCGACATGGAGCTCACCACCGTCTGGTTCATCCTCATCGCGGTCCTGTGGATCGGCTACTTCTGCCTGGAGGGCTTCGACTTCGGGGTCGGCATGCTGCTGCCGGTGCTCGCCCGCGACGACACCGAGCGCCGGGTCATGATCAACACCGTCGGCCCGGTCTGGGACGGCAACGAGGTCTGGCTGCTGGTCGCCGGCGGCGCGACGTTCGCGGCCTTCCCCGAGTGGTACGCGACTCTCTTCAGCGGCTTCTACCTGCCCCTGCTGCTGATCCTCGTCGCGCTGATCGTGCGCGGGCTGGCTTTCGAGTACCGCTCCAAGCGGGACGACGACACCTGGCGCCGGCGCTGGGACACAGCGATCTTCGTCGGCTCCGCGGTGCCGGCCCTGCTGTGGGGGGTGGCCTTCGCCAACATCCTGCGCGGCGTGCCGATCGACGGCGACCTCGAGTACGTCGGCGGCTTCTTCAACCTGCTCAACCCCTACGCCCTCGTCGGCGGCCTGACGACGCTGCTGCTCTTCCTCACCCACGGTGCGGTCTTCATCAGCCTCAAGACCGACGGCCCGATCCGGCACCGGGCGCGTGCGCTCGCCCTCCGACTCGGCTCGGCGGCAGCGGTGAGCGCCGTCGCGTTCCTCACCTGGTCGCAGGTGCTCTCCGGCGACCTCGCCTCGGCCCTCGCGTTCGTCCTGGCGGCCGCCGCCCTCCTCGGCGGGCTCGCCGCCGTCGCGTCCGGGCGGGAGGGCTGGGGCTTCGCCGGGACGTTCGCCGCGATCGGGCTCGCGGTCGCCGGCCTGTTCCTCGCCCTCTTCCCCGACGTGATGGTCAGCTCCCTGGCCTCGGGGACGACCCTGACGACGACCAACGCGGCCGCGACGGCGTACACGCTCAA
>WLIH01000167.1 GCA_009702305.1 Actinomycetota bacterium
CGCCGAGCCGGGGCGTAGTTGCGCTCCGGCTCGGCGTCGCGCCGGTGCCACTAGGCTCCGATCATGAAGCGCATCGTCGGGTACGCCGTGGGGCTCGCCCTCCTCGTCGGTCTCGTGCTGTCGCCGTACCTCGCGTGGAACATCTCCACCGAGGACGACGCTCCGGCCGAGTCCACCACCATCACCGACTACCGGGCCGACTTCGACGTGGCTGCCGACGGTGACCTGCACGTGGTCGAGACGCTGAGCGTCGACTTCCCCAGCTCGGACAAGCACGGCATCTTCCGCTTCTTCGATCGCGCCGACTCGGCTGACCCGAACGCCCGGATCGTGCCGCGCGACATCGAGGTCACCATGGACGGCGACGACGAGCCGTTCGAGGTGCTCACCGAGCAGCACGGCCGGATCACGAACGTGAAGATCGGCGACGCCGACGTCTTCGTGCAGCGCGGCGAGCACACCTACGTCATCGAGTACACGATGGACGGCGTCCTGGTGGCCGGTGAGCAGAGCGGCACCACCGACTTCGACTGGGACCTGATCCCCGGCGGCTGGCGCCAGGACATCACCGACGCGACCCTCACGGTGCACCTGCCCGCGGCGACCGTCGGCGACGTGGGCTGCGACGTGGGCGCCGGCGAGTCCGGCGGCTGCACGGCCGACGGTGCCGGCACCGACACGCTCGTGGTCAAGGCCGGCCCGCTCGAGCCCAACACCCCGCTCACCGTGTACGCGACCATGGACCTGCCGACGCCCGAGGCCGGCAACACCCGCCCGTGGGTCGCTCGCTGGGACCGCATCCTCGGCTCCAACATCCCGCTGCTCGCCCTGGTGATCCTCGCCGGCGTCGCGGCCTTCGGCTTCGGCGCGGTGCTGGCCGGCCGCTCCCGCGAGAGCGACCCCGGCTTCGGCCTGATGTACGCGCCGCCGGAGGGGGTCGGACCGGCTCAGGCCTACTACGTGCTCGAGGAGACGACCGGTCGGGAGCAGTACGTCGCCACCTTGATGTACGCCGCCGAGCGCGGCGCCATCACCCTCGACAAGACCGACGACTCCTGGACCATCACCGACAAGGCCGGTGCCGAGGGCTGGGCCGGCCTCGACCCGGTCACCAGCGGAGTGGCCCGCCTGCTCAGCGGGCCGGGCACCTCGTTCACCGCACGGCGCAAGGATGTCGAGGCGGGCAAGCGGCTCAAGAGCGAGATCGACGCCTTCGAGAACAGCGTGTCCGAGTGGGGCGCCTCCTCGGGCAACGTCGTCAGCTCCGGCCTCGGCGGCTTCAGCGGACTGGCCGTGATCGCGGCGCTCGGCGCGGCGGTCGCGCTGGTCTTCTGGAACCCCCTCGGCATGACGACGCTGGCGCTGATCCCGGGAGCGTTCGGCATCGGCGCCGCGCCGCTCGCGGCCACCGGGGCCGGCACCAAGCGCACCCGCCAAGGCCGCGAGCTGTGGTCGCGCGTTGGCGGCTTCGAGCGCGTCCTGGCCACGCCGTCGAGCGAGGCACGCTTCGACTTCTCGGGGCGCCAGGAGCTCTACACGGCCTACATCCCGTGGGCGGTGGCCTTCGGGTGCGCCGACGAGTGGGCCGGCAAGTACCGCATCGAGACGGCGAGCGAGCCGCCCGCCCCGTCGTACATCGGCGGCTACTACGCCGGCGCCTCGGCCGGTGCCTGGACCAGCTCGATGGTCTCCGACTTCAACTCCACGGTCGACTCCGCGATCTCCTCCTACAACGCCACGCAGACCTCCTCGAGCAGCGGCGGTGGCGGAGGCGGCGGTGGAGGCGGTGGCGGTGGTGGCGGCTCGTGGTGAGCGCGACCGGCATGATGTCCCTGCAGCACCCAACCCCTTGACGTGAGGAAGTCCCGATGCTGATCGCCATCATCGTGGTCGTCGTGATCGTGGCCCTGGTGGGCTTCGTCATCGTCGGCTTCAACAAGCTCCGCACCACCGACATCGGCGCCCAGGAGGCGCTCGGCGGCATCGACGTCCAGCTGACGCGTCGCGCCGACCTGATCCCCAACCTCGTCGAGACGGTCAAGGGCTACGCCGCTCACGAGAAGGGGGTCTTCGAGGAGATCACCCAGGCCCGCGCGGGCGTGCAGGCGGCCGCAGCCGGAGACGACGTCGTCGCCAAGGCCGCGGCCGACCAGGCCCTGCAGGGCTCGCTGGTCAAGCTCAACGCGGTGGCCGAGGCCTACCCCGACCTCAAGGCCAACACCAACTTCCTCGACCTGCAGAAGCAGCTCGCCGACACTGAGGACCAGATCTCGTTCGCCCGCACGTACTACAACGACGCGGTCGCCACGCTCAACAAGCTGGTCGTCACGATCCCGTGGATGTTCCTGACCGGCATGGCCGGAGTCGGCAAGCGGGAGTTCTACGACGCTCCCGAGGGCCAGCAGGCGCCCCCGACGATCTCGTTCACCTGATTCGCGTCCGACCTCCGGCCTCGTGCCCCTCACCGAGCGGTGAGGGGCACGAGCCGTCTCAGAGCAGCGACAGCAGCGCGATCGCGCCGAGCATGATCACGACAGCAAGGACGGCGTAGACCAACGGGCGGCTGGTGCCCTCGGACTCGGCGATGCCGAGGTCGGCGGCCTGTGGGTC
Source organism: Actinomycetota bacterium (assembly GCA_009702305.1). Taxonomy (GTDB): domain Bacteria; phylum Actinomycetota; class Actinomycetes; order Propionibacteriales; family Nocardioidaceae; genus Nocardioides. The sequence continues at coordinate 2,611 of WLIH01000167.1, forward strand.
GCCCGGGTGGATCTTGGCCTCCGGTGGCGTCGAGAAGCCCAGCGTGGGCTCGGTGGTCGCTCCGGGCAGGGCGTTCTCGCCGCGCACGTGCAGGTCGGGGTCGGGCAGGTCGTCGTGGCTCATGGCTCACCTCTCGCCGAGTCGGACTCGTCCTCTCACCCTGCCCCTGGAGCGGGACCTCACACCACCGGATTGCCCGGAGCCGGGTCAGAACACGTTGAACGGGCGGAACTGGACCGAGATCCGCGGCCCCGCCGAGGCCACCTTGAGCACCGCGTGCTCGTAGGTGCGCTGGCAGGAGCCGCCCATGACCAGCAGGTCTCCGTGGCCCATCTCGTACGCCGTGGCCTCGCCGCCGCCCCGGGGTCTCAGATGCAGACGTCGCGGGTCGCCGACGGACACGATCGCGACCATGGTGTCCTGCGTGCTGCCGCGGCCGATGGTGTCGCCGTGCCAGGCGACGGAGTCGCGGCCGTCGCGGTAGTAGCAGCACCCGGCGGTGCGGAACGGCTCGCCGAGCTCGTCGGCGTACGTCGCCGAGAGCCGCTCTCGTGCCTCGGTCAGGCGCGGATGCGGGAGGTCGTCGCCGATCATGTACGTGTGCACCAGCCGCGGCACGTCGACGACGCGGTCGTACATCTGGCGCCGCTCCGCCCGCCACGGCACCGCGCCCACCAGCGTCGTGAAGACGTCGTCCGGATCCACGAGCCAGTCGCGTGCGACGTCGATCCACGCGCCGTCGCCCAGCTCGTGGCGCTCCGGCGTCGGTGCGGCAGCGACGGGGGCCGCTGCCGGGGCGAACAGGGACGTCTGGAAGTCCATGCCCGCCAGCATACGCCGATGTCGAACAGGTGTTCGACAGGTGCGCTCGGGCGAGTCAGGCCTTGTTCAGCAGGGTCTTCGTGAGCTGCTCGACGGTCTCGTCGGCCAGGGACGGGAGTCGCGGGCCGACCACGAGGCGCGCGACGAGCTTGAAGGCACTGCGGAACTCGAAGGTCGCGCGGTAGTGGATCTCGGTCGCGGTGCCGTCGGCGGCCGGCGAGAGACGCAGGTGGTCGGTGGCGGTCGCGGACGGGTTGCGACCCTCGAAGCGCAGCTCGCGCGGCCGGTCGTGGGTCAGTGTCGTGTAGTCCAGCTCGACCGTGCGGCCGAGGAAGGTCGAGGTGTTGCGGTACGTCGTGCCGACACCGCCGTCGCCGCTGGTGCGGGTCGTGGTGACCGTGCCGGGATCCCAGTCGTTGGTGGACTCGAAGTCGCTGAGGTAGTCGAAGACCGCCTCGATCGGACGGGGGACGGTGAAGGTGCGCTCGACGTGCATGTCTCGAACCTAGACACCGGCTCCAATCGATCCTCGGTGGGAGCGCCACGCCGTCGGTCGGCAGCGCCGCCGTGGTGCCACAGTGGTGCCATGACCGTCGCGGCGAGCGTGCGCCACCTGACCAAGACCTACGGCACCGGCCCGGCGCAGGTGCGCGCCCTCGACGACGTGTCGCTCGACATCGAGGCGGGCGAGTTCACGGCCGTGATGGGTCCGAGCGGGTCCGGCAAGTCCACGTTGATGCACTGCTGCGCAGCGCTCGACGTCGCCGACTCCGGCTCGGTCCTGATCGGCGACCAGGATCTCAGCGGGCTCAAGGACAAGGCCCTGACCCAGCTGCGCCGCGACCAGATCGGCTTCGTGTTCCAGTCGTTCAACCTGGTCCCGACGCTCACCGCCGACGAGAACATCCTGCTCCCGCTCGCGATCGCCGGCCGCAAGGCCGACCCGGAGTGGTACGCCGCCGTCATCGAGACCGTCGGCCTCGGCGACCGGCTGACGCATCGCCCGCACGAGCTGTCGGGCGGTCAGCAGCAGCGGGTCGCCGTGGCCCGGGCGCTGGTGAGTCGACCGCGGATCGTCTTCGCGGACGAGCCGACCGGCAACCTCGACTCCCGCTCGGGTGCGGAGGTCCTCGACCTGCTGCGGCGCAGCGTCAGCGACCACGACCAGACGGTCGTGATGGTCACGCACGACCCGGTCGCCGCGGCGTACACCGACCGGGTGGTCTTCCTGGCCGACGGGCGGGTGGTGGAGGAGCTGCGCGAACCCACCCGCGAGCGGGTCCTGGAGATCATGGCGGCGATGAGCCCCGACCCGGGCGCAGCGCCGTGATCCGCGCGGCGCTCAAGAGCCTGCTGGGTCGCAAGGTGCGGCTCGTGATGAGCACCTTCGCGATCGTGCTCGGCGTGGCCTTCGTCGCCGGCACGCTGGTCTTCTCCGACACCCTCAACCGCAGCTTCACCGCGCTCTTCGCCTCGACGGTCGGCGACGTGGTGGTCCGCCCCACCGGTGCGATGGCCGGTCCGATCTCCTCCACGCTCACCGTGCCGGACGAGCTGGTGGACGAGACCGCCCGGGTGCCGGGAGCCGCGCGCGCCGACGGCCAGGTCAACGCCTTCGGGGTCTACGTCGTCGGTCGCAACGGCAAGGCTCTCGGCGGCTTCGGGCCGCCCTCGCTCGGGGGCAACTGGGACACCGCGCCCGCCGGCCACGGCATCGAGGGGCTCAGCATCGTCTCCGGCCGGGCCCCGCGCGGCCCGGGGGAGGTCGTGCTCGACGAGCGCACAGCCGCCGACGCGGGCTACGCCGTGGGCGACCGAGTGCCGATCGTGACGGCGTTCGGCACCGAGCGGTTGGAGCCGCGCCTGGTCGGCGTCGCCGGCTTCGTCGACGGAGGGTCGCTCAACGGCGCCACGCTCGCGCTCTTCGCGACCCCTGTCGCCCAGCGGCTCTTCCTCGACGACGACGCGGCGTTCAGCACGATCTGGGTCACCGCCGAGGACGACGTCTCGCAGGACGAGCTCGCCGAGCGGGTCGCCCGCGTGCTGCCGCCGGGCTTCGAGGCGGTCACCGGCGACGACGCCGCCGAGGAGGCCGCCGGCCCGTTGCGCCAGGCGATCGGCTTCCTGACCACCTTCCTGCTGATCTTCGCGGGGATCGCGCTGGTCGTCGGCGCCTTCCTCATCGTCAACACCTTCTCGATCCTGGTCGCCCAGCGCTCCCGCGAGCTCGCGCTGCTGCGAGCGCTCGGAGCCTCCAAACGGCAGGTGACCCGCTCGGTGCAGCTCGAGGCGCTGGTGCTCGGGATCTTCGGGTCGACCGTCGGTCTCGGGTTGGGGGTGCTGCTCGCGATCGCCATCCGGGCGCTCTTCGCCCAGTTCGGGCTCGACCTGCGCGGGCAGCCGCTGATCTTCGCGCCGCGCACCGTCGTGGCGGCGTACGCCGTGGGTGTCGTCGTCACGATGGCCGCGGCCTGGCTCCCGGCGCGACGCACCGCGCGCATCGCGCCGGTGCAGGCGCTGCGCGACGACGTGGCGCTGCCGGAGAGCTCGCTGCGGCGTCGGTTCGGGCTGGGCGTCGCGCTCGCCGGGGCCGGTCTGCTGGCGCTGGTGGTCGGCCTGGGCGACGTCGTCGAGGTGCCGCACGGCGGGTGGTGCGTCGGCGCCGGGGTGCTCGCCATCCTGCTGGGGGTCTCGGCCGCCAGCCCGGTGCTGAGCCGCCCGCTGCTGCTGCTCGCCCGGTCGGCGTACGCCCGGACCTTCGGCACCGTCGGCGTCCTCGCCGGCCAGAACTCCCTGCGCAACCCGCGTCGCACCACCGCCACCGCGTCTGCCCTGATGATCGGGCTCGCGCTCGCGTGCACGATGGCGATCGTCGGCGACTCGGCCAAGGCGTCGGTCGATCGCA
>WLIH01000168.1 GCA_009702305.1 Actinomycetota bacterium
GACCGACAAGCCGTTCCTCATGCCCGTCGAGGACGTCTTCACGATCACCGGTCGCGGCACGGTCATCACCGGTCGCATCGAGCGCGGCATCGTCAAGGTCAACGAGGAGGTCGAGATCATCGGCATCCGCGAGACCGCCCAGAAGTCGACCGTCACCGGCGTCGAGATGTTCCGCAAGCTGCTCGACGAGGGCCAGGCCGGCGAGAACGTCGGTCTCCTGCTCCGTGGCACCAAGCGCGAGGACATCGAGCGCGGCATGGTCGTCATCAAGCCGGGCACCACGACCCCGCACACCAACTTCGAGGCCTCGGTCTACATCCTCTCGAAGGAGGAGGGCGGCCGTCACACGCCGTTCTTCAACAACTACCGCCCGCAGTTCTACTTCCGTACCACCGACGTGACCGGCGTCGTGACCCTCCCCGAGGGCACCGAGATGGTCATGCCCGGCGACAACACGGAGATGGTCGTTGAGCTGATCCAGCCCATCGCCATGGACGAGGGCCTGCGTTTCGCGATCCGCGAGGGTGGCCGCACCGTCGGCGCCGGCCGGGTTACCAAGATCACCAAGTGAGGACAGGCGGATCGAGCTTGCTCGCATCCGCTCCGAGCTGACGTGATCACGGCGAGCGCAGCGAGCCCGTCGATCACGAAGTGATCTAGCCCCACCTGCACCATCAGCTCGGCCCCGGACCCTCGTGGTCCGGGGCCGAGCTGCATTTCAGGTGACCCGTCGCATCTGAGCAGGGTCGGAATGCACAATTGCGACGGGTCACCGGAGAATGGGGGCATGGAGGACTCCACGCGGGTGACGCCTGCCCGGCCGCACCACAAGCTGACCGACGACGGCCGCCGGATGCGCGAGGTGCTGTCGTACTCGCGGCGCGGGTCGCGCTTCACACCCCGACAGGCGCAGGCCTGGGCAGAGCACCAGGAGCGCTGGGTGATCCCCGATGAGGCCGTGGATCGGCCCGGGTTCACCTTCGCCGACCGGTTCGGACGCACGGCGCCGATGATCGTCGAGATCGGCTCGGGGATCGGGGAGGCGACGGCGGTCCTGGCTGCGGCACGCCCGGAGTACGACGTGCTCGCCTTCGAGGTATGGCGCCCGGGCGTCGCCGACACGCTGTGGAAGCTCGCCGAGGAGGGCGCCGACAACGTGCGCCTCTGCGGGGTCGACGCGGTCTGGTCGATCGAGCATCTGCTGGAGCCGGCCAGCCTCCACGAGGTGTGGACCTTCTTCCCCGACCCATGGCACAAGACCAAGCACCACAAGCGCCGCCTCGTCGACGCCGACTTCGCCCGGCTGATCACGACTCGGCTGGTCGAGGGCGGCACCTGGCGCCTGGCGACCGACTGGGCGGAGTACGCCGCCCAGATGATCGAGGTGCTCGACGCCGAGCCGGGGCTCGTGGGCGGGGTCGTCGAGCGGTGGTCGGAGCGACCGGTGACGAGGTTCGAGCGCAAGGGCCTCGACGTCGGGCGCACGATCACCGATCTCGCCTACCGCCGGGTCTGACCGGCCTCCAGCAGCGCGAGCTCCTCGTCGACGTAGGGGTCGTGGTCGCCGGTCGAGTCGAGGTCGGCCTTGAGCTCCCGTTGCACCCGGAGCGCCTCGGCCGGGCGGCCGAGCTCGCGCAGGCACCAGCCGATCATCCAGCGCGCCACTCGCGTCCTCGTGCGATCGCCGATCCGCTCCCGGGCCGCCAGCGCCTCCTCGAAGAGCGGGAGCGCGGCCTCGAAGTCGCCCGCGTCGGCGTGCGTCATGCCCAGGTTGTTGAGCAGGGAGGCGTCCCAGTCGATCGCCGCCTGCTCGGTGGCTGCGCGGGCGAGGGCCAACGCGTCGGCGGTGATGGCGAGGGCCTGCTCCGGCTCGGCGACCAGCGCCAGCATGTGCAGCGCGTCGATCTGCAGCGCCTCCTGGCCGGCGGTCGCTGCCACGGCCGCCGCTCGCTCGAAGTGCGGGCGGGACTCGGCGGGCGAGCCGGAAGATCGCAGCAACCGTCCGCGCTCGAGGTGTCGTCGCGCGGTGACCTCCGGATCGTCGGAGACGATCGCGTCGAGGATCGCGGCGGCGTCATCGTAACGCTGTTGGAGCCCGAGGGCGCGAGCCACCTGGGTGAGCATCACGTCGCGACCACCCGGGTCGCCCTCGGCCGCCGCCCGGAGCCGACGCTCCGAGGCGGACGGGTCGTCGAAGTCCCACAGGGAGGTCCAGTCGGTCATGGACGTCAGTCTGGACGATCGGCGCGATCTCGTGCCCGGTTGGCCGAGATGACGCGGCACCAGGGGCGCCGGCACTCCTAGGCTGAGGCCGTGACCGCCATCGAGACTCCGCCTGCGACCCGTCGGGTCCACCGGGCGTGGCTGGTCGCTGCGATCACGATGGGCGCGCTCATCGCGGCGGCGGGCTTCCGCTCGTCGACCGGCGTGCTGCTCGAGCCTCTCGAGGAGGACTTCGGCTGGTCGCGCGCCGCGACGAGCGGGGCGGTGAGCCTCAACCTGATCGTCTACGGATTGACGGCGCCCTTCGCGGCCGCGCTGATGGAGCGCTTCGGCGTACGCCGGGTGGTGGCGGCGAGCCTGACCCTGGTGGCGGCCGGGTCCGGACTGACGCTCCTGATGACGCAGGCGTGGCAGCTGTGGCTGCTGTGGGGCTTCGCGATCGGCGTCGGCACGGGCTCCTTGGCGCTGGTCTTCGGTGCGATCGTGGCGAACCGCTGGTTCGTCAAGCACCGCGGTGTCGTCATCGGCGTCTTCTCGGCCGCGAGCTCGACCGGTCAGCTGGTCTTCCTGCCGGCGATCGCGCACCTGGCCGACGGCCCGGGCTGGCGGTGGGCGTCGGGTCTGGTGACGCTCTTCGCGATCGCACTCGTCCCGCTGGTGCTCCTGCTGCTGCGCGACTCGCCCGAGGCGGCCGGCACGACGCCGTACGGCGCCCCGGACGACTGGGCTCCGACCCCCGTCGTGGCCGGCGGACCGGGGGCGGCGACCGTGGCGATCCGCACGCTGCGCGAGAGCGCACGGTCACGGACCTTCTGGATCCTCTTCGCGACCTTCTGGATCTGCGGGTGGTCGACCAACGGGCTGATCGGCACCCACTTCATCCCCGCGGCCCACGACCACGGGATGCCGGAGACCACCAGCGCCGGACTGCTCGCGCTGATCGGGGTCTTCGACATCATCGGGACCATCGCGAGCGGCTGGCTCACCGACCGCGTGGACAGCCGCTACCTGCTCTTCGGCTACTACTTCTTCCGCGGACTGTCGCTCCTCTTCGTCCCCGCGCTGCTCGGTCCGGACGTGCATCCCAGCCTGTTCTTCTTCATCGTCTTCTACGGGCTCGACTGGGTGGCGACCGTGCCGCCGACGGTGGCGCTGTGCCGCGAGCACTTCGGCGTCGAGCGGGCCGGGGTGGTGTTCGGCTGGGTGTTCGCGAGTCACATGGTCGGGGCGGGCGTCGCGGCGTCGTACGCCGGCTGGATCCGGCAGGCGAACGGCGACTACTGGGCGGCCTGGATGACGGCCGGCGGACTGTGCGTCGGCGCCGCGGCGCTGTGCCTGCTGATCCCGCGCTCAGCGCGCAGTGAGCCGGCGGCGCAGTGACTCCTCGCGCGCAAGCCGTGCGGAGTCGCGCTCGCGCCGGGTCGCGACCACGGCGGCGAGGAACGCCTCCGGCGCGGTCCCGGGTGGTGGGGCCGGCGCGACGTGCGCGCTGACCTGGTCGGCCAGCCTGGCGCCGAGGGTCGTGCGTGACGACGGGTCGAGCTGGGGGAGACGTCCGAGGTACTGCCGCACCGCGATCGCCAAGCCGGTGGGCAACGACGCTACGTCGGCCGAGCGAGCCCACATCGCCAGCTCCGGCGGCATCGGCACGGGCGGTGCCGGTCGGAAGCGGACCCGCTCGCGCACGACGTAGGTGCCGGCGGCGTAATCCCCGAGGCGCTTGCCCCGGGAGCTGAGCATGGCCGAGAAGAACGCCGGCACCCCGCTGAACGCGTAGATCTCGACGAAGCCGACGAGCGCGCGGACGAAGGCGTGCTGGAAGGAGATCGGTCCGGCGTCGTCGCGCACCGTGCGCAGTCCCATCGCCATCTTGCCGAGCGTGCGGCCACGGGTCAGGGTCTCGATCGTGGTCGGGAAGACGAGGAAGACCACGATCATGGTGGCGATGAACCCGGCCCACGCCAAGGCGTCGTCGGTCTCGAGGACGGCGACGAGGAAGAGCAGCACCACGACCACCAGGAGCACCAGCGTCACGAGCATGTCGATCAGGCCGGACACGATCCGCGACCCGAGGCCGGCAGCCGGCAGGTCGAGTGCGACGGCCTCGCCGGTCACGAGGTCGTCGGAGGTGAGCGTCGCGAACTCCGGCTGGGACATCGTCACGAGTCTAGGGACGCGAGGATCTCGGGCCAGCCGGTGAGCAGGGTGGCCAGGTGCGTGGTGGGGCGGACGACGAGTCGGGCGCCGGGGACCTGATCGGCGAGGGTCCGGCCGTGGACCAGTGGGTGGGCGGTGTCGTGCTCGCCGTGCACGATCGTGGTCGGGCAGGAGACGGCGGCGGGGGAGAAGTCCCACTCCCGCAAGCAGATCGCGGCGTCGCGCAGGAACCCGTCGGGTCGCACGAGCGCCTCCCGGACCGAGGCGGCCACGTCCGTGACCGGCCGAGCCACGAGCAGAGCGGCGTCGGCGTCCGGCAGGCTCGCGACGAAGCGGGCCACGAGGCTGGGGTCGTCAGGGTCGGCCGGGTCGATGCCCGCGACCCAGGCTGCGAAGTCTGGCCGACAGCGCTCGACCACCTCGTCGAGCGCGCCGGGCAGCCAGCGCTCGGGCAGGTTCGAGATCGAGGAGACCACGGCCATCGAGGTCACCCGGTCGGGGTGCAGCGCTGCCGTCGCGAGGGCATAGGGGCCGCCGATCGACATACCGATCACGGCGACGGCCTCGGCGCCCACCTCGTCGAGCGCTGCCATCGCGTCGGCAGCGACGCTCGCGTGACTCGACGGATGGGGAGTGGAGAGCCCGTAGCCGGGACGGTTCACGCACAGCAGCCGCACGCCCGCGGCCCGCGCGGCGTCGTGACCGGTCATGGCTGCGTGACGGGTGTCGGGGCACCCGTGGAAGAAGAGCACAGTTGGGCCGGTGTCGGCGCCGCCGAGCCAGAGCTGGGCGGTGCGCCCGTCGGGCAGCCGGATCGACTCCATCTGCCGAGGGTAGAGCCGCCACTACAGTGAGGTGGTGGACCTCGACGCCTACGTGCTCGCTCACGGCGCCGAGTGGGAGCGGCTGGAGCAGCTCACCTCGCAGCGCCGCCTCAGCGGTGCCGAGAGCGACGAGCTCGTCGAGCGCTACGAGAGGGTCGCGACGCACCTGTCGGTCGTCCGCACCTCCGCGCCCGACCCGACCCTGGTCGCCCACCTCTCCGCCCTGCTCGCCCGAGCGCGCAACCGCGCCGTCGGCGCCCGGGTCGGCACCTGGCGCGGTGCGGCGTCGTTCTTCACCGAGCGCTTCCCGGCCGCGCTCTACCGGCTGCGCTCGTGGTGGCTCGGCTGCATCGCAGCCAACGTCGTCGTCACCGCCGTGATGATGCTCTGGCTGCTCGACCATCCGCTGGTCGAGCAGTCCCTGCTGTCCGCGAACGACGTCGACCAGCTGGTCAACCAGGACTTCGAGGGCTACTACAGCGAGTACGCCGCCAGCCACTTCGCCGCCCAGGTCTGGATCAACAACGCCTGGGTCGCGGCCCTGTGCATCGCGCTCGGCATCCTCGGCGCCCCGGTGGTCTACCTGCTCTTCACCAACGTCGCCAACCTGGCGATCATCGGCTCGATCATGCACCGGCACGACCACGGGCAGCACTTCTGGGGGCTCATCCTCCCGCACGGCCTCCTCGAGCTGACGGCCGTCTTCGTCGCGGGCGGGGTGGGGCTGCGGCTCTTCTGGTCGTGGATCGAGCCCGGTGGGGTGACCCGCACGCAGTCGATCGCACGCGAGGGCCGCACCGCCGGCACGGTCGCGATGGGGCTGGTGGTCGTGCTCCTCGTCTCCGGCCTGATCGAGGCCTTCGTGACGCCGTCCGGTCTGCCGACCTGGGCGCGGGTGGGGATCGGGGTCGTGGCCGAGCTGGCCTTCCTGGCCTACGTCTTCGTGGTCGGCCGGGCCGCCGCCGGTCGAGGGCACACCGGTGACGTCGACGCGGCCCTCCTCGAGGACCGGGCCGCCACCCAGGCCTGAGGCACCCTCGCAACGTCATCCGGGCGGGACGTCCGCTTGTCCCCGACGTATGACGTCCGCGGGGGTGGTCAGCACCACGAGGCGCTGCGTCGCC
>WLIH01000169.1 GCA_009702305.1 Actinomycetota bacterium
GACGACATCCGCAAGAAGCAGAAGGGCGGCGAACGACGCCGCGGCTTCGCGATCGTCGGCGTCTGCGCCGTCATCGCCCTGCTGATCGTGGGTGCCGCCGCCTTCCAGCCCATCAAGAACTGGTGGGACGGTCGCGAGTTCGACAACCTCGCCCTCGACAAGATCGGTGCGCCGGCCTCGGTGTGCCAGGACATCGAGGAGAAGAAGGCCGACGGCAACCAGGACCACGTGCCCGAGGGCACGGCGGTGACCTACACGACCGCTCCCCCGGCCTTCGGCGCCCACTGGAACGTCGCCGGCATCGCGCCCGACCCGATGGGTCGCAAGGTCTACACCGCCGACGACCGCCCGCCGCTCGAGGCGCTCGTGCACAACCTCGAGCACGGCTACACGATCCTCTGGTACGACGAGACCATCGCCGACGACGACGCCGCCATGACGACCATCCGCGGCATCGCCGAGAAGTTCGCCGGCACGTCGAACTTCCGCTTCAAGTTCAAGGCGGTCCCGTGGCTGCCGACCGACGAGGACGGCGCGAGCTTCCCCGACGGCCAGCACGTCGCCTTCACCCACTGGTCCGCCGGCGGCGCCGGGGAGACCGACGTCGAGAAGCAGCAGGGCGTCTTCCAGTACTGCAGCGACGTCAGCGGGGCCGCGCTGGAGACGTTCATGGACGAGTACCCCTACCTCGACTCGCCGGAGCCCAACGCCGGCTGATCCCGCCGCTCGAGGCTCACGTCAAGCCGTCGTGGCCGCTCTCCGGGAGGGCGGCCACGACGGCTTTCACGTCCTGGGCGCGGGACCGGGTGGTGATCAGGAGCGCGTCGGGGGTGTCGACGACGACGACGTCGTCCAGGCCGACCACGGCGATGGTGCGCCCGTCGGGGACGACGAGTCCGCTGGCGTCGATCGCCCGCACCAGCGATGCGTCCCCGAGCACCGCCATCGTCCCCTCGCCGTCGGCACCGAGGAGCGCCGCCAGCGAGTCGAAGTCGCCGATGTCCTCCCAGTCGAAACCGGCCGCCACCGTCGCCACCCGGCCGGCGTCGGCCGCCGGCTCGGCGACGGCGTGGTCGAGCGCGATCTTGGGCAGCGTCGGCCACAGCTCGTCGAGCAGCGTCGCGTCGGCAGCGATCCGGCGCAGGGTCGCAGCGAAGTCGGGGTGCCAGGTCGCGAGCAGGTCGAGCAGCACGCCCGGGCGTACGACGAACATGCCGGCGTTCCACCGGTAGCCGCCGTCGGCGAGGTAGCCCTCGGCCACCTCGGCGCTGGGCTTCTCGACGAACGCCGCCACCTGGCTCGCGCCCGCGTGGCCGGCGAGCGGGTCGCCGGCGCGCACGTAGCCGAACGCCGAGGACGGGTGGGTCGGCTCGATCCCGAGGGTCACCAGCCAGCCGTCGCGTGCGACCTCGACCGCCGCGGCGACGGTGGTCGCGAAGACGTCGGAGCCCTCGATCACGTGATCGGCCGCGAAGGAGCCCATCACCGCGTCGGGGTCGGCGAGCTCGAGCAGCGCGGCGGCCAGGCCGATCGCGGCCATCGAGTCGCGCGGCGACGGCTCGGCCAGCACGGCCCCGGGTCCGAGGTCGGCGAGCTGGCCACGCACGGCGACCTCGTGGGCGGCACCGGTGACGACGAGGAAGCGGTCGTCGACGAGCGGAACGAGCCGGTCGTAGGTCTCCTGCAGCAGGGACCGTCCGGACCCACGCAGGTCGCGCAGGAACTTCGGCGACGTCCTGCGCGAGAGCGGCCACAGTCGGGTGCCCGCTCCACCGGCGGGGATGACGGCCCAGAAGTGCTCGATGCTCATGGCAGAACCCTAGGCTCGACCGGTGAGCACCTTCAGCGCGGTCCTGTCCCAGCAGCTGCGTCACGAGCCGGGCCGACCGCTCGTGACCTTCTACGACCACGCCAGCGGCGAGCGCGTCGAGCTCTCGGTGACCACCTACGCCAACTGGGTCGCCAAGGCCTCGTCGCTGCTGGTCGAGGAGCACGACCTCGAGCGCGGCAGCCGGCTGCTGGTCGACCTGCCGGCCCACTGGCTCGGGCCGGTCTTCCTCGGCGCGGCCTGGAACGCCGGCATCACCGTGACCTGGGACGAGCCGGCCGACGCCGTGGTCTGCGGGCCCGACGGCGTCGATCGGTGGGCGGCACACGCCGACGACGTCGCCGTGCTGGCCTGCTCGTTACGACCGATGGGCGTGCGTTTCGCCGACGCCCTCCCGCCCGGGGTGCACGACGTCGGCGTCGACATCTGGTCGCAGCCCGACTCCTTCATCCCGTGGGACCCGGTGCAGCCCGACGACCTCGCCCTGGACGGGCCGACCGGGACGATCAGCCACGAGCAGCTGTGGGCGACGGCCGCCGCCGGGAGTTCTCTCACCGACGGCGGCCGTCTCCTCTCGGAGGCGAACCCGGCTTCCCCACCGGGGATCGCCACCTTCACGGAGCCGCTCGCACGCGGCGGCTCCCTGGTCCTGGTCGCGCACCCTGACCCGGCCCGGCTCGAGTCGACGTACGTCGACGAGCGGGCCACGGCCCGGGCGCGCTAGCCGGCCAGGTCGTACACGCCCATCCCCTCCCCGAGGTAGCGCCGGGTCCCGAAGCCGTCGGGCGTGCCCGGGATCAGGAAGAGGTAGCCGGTCTTCTTCGCACGCACCACCAGGTCGGGGTGGCCGACCAGGCCGGCGTCGCTGATGCCGATGACCCAGTCGTAGGCCGACAGGTCGAGACCGAGGTCCTCGCCCCCGGTCAGACCCCCGGGACCGTTGCCCGCGAAGAGCGTCGTCGTGGCGCCCTGGCGGAACAGGCTGTCGGGAGCGCCGTCGCCGGTCCACCGACCGACGGGGATCTGCGAGGTAGCGCTGATCGCGCTGTGGGCGGCGTAGCTGGGGCCGAGCCCCGCCGTGCCGAGGCCGGGATAGATGCGCATCGCACCACCGCGCGGCTGACCCATCAGGTCGGGGTAGCCGTCTCCGGTCATGTCCCCGACGGCGGCGAGCAGGCCGACCGAGCCGAAGCCGGTGCCGATCTTGACGGCCTTCGGGAAGTGGCCCTGCCCGTCGCCGCGACGCAGGAAGAGGTCGCCGGTGCGGGCGTTGCGCACGACCACGTCGCCGTAGCCGTCGCGGTCCCAGTCACCGGCGTTGAGCAGGAGATCGGCGCCGGCCAGCTGCATGCCGGTGTCGATCGCCGGACCGGCGTCGTAGGTCCCGGCGTTGACGACCACGAGCAGCCGGTCGCCGTTGCGGGCCACCAGGTCGGGCGCGGGGTTGCCCGCGACGTTGCCGCCCGCGGTGATCCCCGACAGCGGCGCCAGCCGGCCGTAGGGGCCGAGGACGTGGCCGAAGGTGCCGTCGCCACGACCCGGCAGGACGAACCCGTCGCCGCCGGTGCGGCGGACGACGAGGTCGGCGTGACCGTCGCCGTCGAGGTCGCCGCCACCGACGACCGTGTCCCATTGCGACCAGGAGCCGGCGAGCGCCACGGGTGCCGCGAACGACGTGCCGGCGGTGCCGCGGTGCAGCCACGCGGCGCCGGAGGCATCGCGGCTGACGAGGTCGACCTGGCCGTCGCCGTCGAGGTCGCCGGCGCCCGTCAGCAGCTGCGCGGAGCCCCACGCGTCGCCGAGCTCCTTGCGCTTGAAGGTGCCGTTGCCGCTGCCGAGGAAGGCGTCGAGGCGACCGGTGCCGACCTGGCGGGCCACGACGTCGTTCGCACCGTCGCCGTCGAGGTCCCCGACGGCGCTCAGCAGGTCGTGGTCGGCGAACATCGTCAGCGCCTTGCCGGCCGCGGCGAAGCCACCCGCGCCGTCTCCCGAGCGCACCTCGACCGATCCGTCGGGACGCGTCGCCAGCAGGTCGGTGTAGCCATCGCCGGTCAGATCGGGCGAGGCCACGACGCCGGTGTAGTCGGCCCAGCCGGTCGAGGACACGACCGCCTTCTTGAAGCGGCTCAGCCCCCCGGTCGGGATCACGAACGCGCGTCCGTCGCTGGCCCGGCGTACGACGATGTCGGGGTGCGGGCTCGCCGCGAGGTCCGATTCCAGCTCGCGGCCCGCCCAGCCGCGCTGGGTCTGGGCGGCGATGCGCCGGATGTCGGGGATGCGGGCGTAGAGGTACTTGCCCGGGCACGCCGTCGACGCGGCGTCGCGGTGGCCGTTGATCGCCTCGAAGGTCGTCGCACCGACGCGCTGCGACGTCGACCCGGCGTCGACGCCGTGCAGCGAGAGCTTCCAGGCGAAGAGGGCGCCGTAGGCCTGCACGGTCGCCTCGGTGGGGCGGGTCGTCTCGTAGTTGCCGATCGCCGACATCGCGAACGAGTAGTCGTTGTAGTTGAGCGTGTGGGCACCGACGACCGGGCGGTCGACACCGCCGTAGCGGCCCTCCCAGATCCGGCCGAAGCGGTCGACGAGGAAGTTGTAGCCGATGTCCGACCAGCCGCGCGACTGCGTGTGGTACGCGTAGATGCTGCGGATGATGCCCGGCACCTCGTCACGGGTGTAGTCGTTGGCGTTGACCGTGTGGTGCACGAAGCCCGCGTGGACCTCGTAGTAGTGCAGCGACGACTTCTCGCGCATCGACTCGTCGGCGCCCCACTGGGCGCGGGAGTAGATGACCGGCTTCGGCGTGAAGACCGCGGCCTGCAGGTCGAGCGCGTCCGAGCCCCCCGTGGCGGTCGTCGCGTCGACGTTCTCGATCGAGTCGCTGCCGTCGTCGCCGTCCATGGTGGCCGTGTCGATGCCAGCCTTCTCGCTCGCCGTGGCGGTGGCCTTGCCCGGGTCGATCACGGCCAGCCGCATGTCGTCGGGCAGCACGCCGGACGTGGTGGAGGCCTTGACCTGCACCTGGTCGACCTTGCCGACGAGCAGCGGGTCGGTGCCCGGGCGCGCTGCGCGGCCCTCGGCGCTGTCGGGGTCCGGGCCGTGGTCGTCGTGGTACTCCAGGTCCTTCCAGCCCGACCAGCTGCCGTCCGTGCGGGTCCGTACGACGAAGCCGAGGGCCTCCTCCGAGGGGGTCTCGCCGTGCGCCCACGTCACGCCGACGGCGCCGTAGCCGGTGACCGGCTCGGGCGCGCTGACGACCTCGCGCGGTGCGGTGGTGCCCGCGACCCGGCGAGCCGACGCCTTCGGGGTGAGCGCGATCTCGGTGACCGTCGGGTCGACGGCCTCGGTCGGGACCGTGGAGGGCTTCTGCGCCGCCCGCACGTAGGCCGCCAGCGTGCCGGCGTACGACGACGTGGCCGTGCTCGCCGGGCTCTCGCGGACGATGTCGAGGCTGATGACACTGGCCGCCGGGGTCAGCGCAGCCAGGACCACGCCCAGGGCCAACAGCTGCTGGCAGGCGGTGACGAAGCTGGATCTGGTGCGTGACATGAGGGGTACTCCAGTGCGCGGGGAAGTTCACACGGTGCGCAACTTTCACACGCGTCACAGGGGTCACGGAAGGGAAAGTGAGTAACTACAATCGTGTAATTTCCACTCGACACGCCGACAATGTCGAGATTTGTCAAGTTTCTTCGTCGGTCACGACCGCCCTCCGCGCGTCGATCCGCCCACTCGCTGGCGGGTCTCGATACGTCCACTCGCTGGCGCTCGCGGCCTACTCGACCACCGAGGGCGCGTCTCCTCAGAGCCGACCACCAAGGGCGCGCCTCCTCATCAGCCGACCACCAAGGGCGCGCCACATCTCGTTGGTCGAGTAAGGCGCGCTAGCGCCTGTATCGAGACCCGACAGTCAGCAGCGCCTGCGCGATCGCCGTGCCGCTACCCGACCACCAAGGGCGCGCCACATCTCGTTGGTCGAGTAAGGCGCGCTAGCGCCTGTATCGAGACCCGACAGTCAGCGGCGCTTGCGCGAAAGACCGGGAAGCTCGCCGTACTGCTGCTCGATCAGCGCCAGGCGCTTCGCACGACTCCAGCCCTGGACCTGCTTCTCCCTGGCGAACGCTGCGCCGACGTGCTCGTGCTCCTCGCACCAGACCAGCTCGACGGGCCGCCGCAGGCGTGTGTACGCCGCTCCCCGGCCGATCTGGTGCTCGTACAGCCGCCGCTCCAGGTCGCGCGTGCTCCCGACGTAGAGCGAACCATCGGAGCAACGCAGCATGTAGACGAAGGCCATGCCCCCAGGCTCGACCACCATCTACGACTCCGCCAGCGGCCCTGACGCGTCTGTGGACAACGGTCTCGATACGCCCACTCGCTGGCGCTCGCGGGCTACTCGACCACCGAGGGCGCGTGGCAACGACCACCCTCCTTGGGTCTCGATACGCCCACTCGCTGGCGCTCGCGGGCTACTCGACCACCGAGGGCGC